>JAGAXP010000247.1 GCA_017940955.1 Oribacterium sp. | reverse complement strand
GTTTCATTTCCAAAAGAAATCCACTTTGTGCTCATAAGATTATTATGAAACAAAAGTGGAGGGAAATAAATAGAGCCCCTCAAAGATTGAGGGGTTGGGGAGTTTGAAGATGCCCTTGCTTTTCAAAGGGCATTTTCTTGTTTGACTTTATTTGTAAACATCTTAGAATCCGGCGCCTGGCTGCATTCCTATGAACATCGCCGGGTTCATCTGCGGTCCGTATATCATATATGTAAGTCCCTCAGCATTTTTATTAAAAGGAATGCTCAGTACTCCGGCCATGGTGCATGGAACTTCTATGCTTGTGCCGTCGCTGAATACAACGGTGTATGTCTGACCGGCTGAGACATTGGCAGCAACAGGAACCTCCACAGTAGCGGTGATGGAATCAGCAAACATATTGCCAAAGCTTACAATCCCTGCGCCCATGACATTCGCTGTTCCTCTGATGCCTGCATTTGCAGCCGTGAAATTGTTGATGGCGGTTAATGTATCTACGATCCTTAGAACATCGCCAACGTTTAACACCTTATCTCCGCCGGCAAGGTCTGTGACATGGATCTGCATGCTCATAATTGCCGCTGTGGCAGCATCATTGCTGATGTCTGAACCGTTGTTGCCATTGTCTGAGGGCTTTGGTTCAGCAGATACTTGAGCCGATGAATCATAGCTGCTGTCATCATCGGACTCCGAAGGAGTATATGTGGAAGCAGGCTGGTGATTTTCAGTGTTCCCAGAGGCCTCTGTTTCAGCCTTGATCTTTGTCAGGGTTACACCGACCTGAACTCCGCCGCCTCTCGGAACCACAAGGTAAGCTCCGCCATAACCGTTGGGCACTATATCATAGCTGCGGTTTTTATTTATATCATAGAACTCTGCTGTATAGCCATCAGGAATGTTTACATCGAGATAGACCCTGTCACCTTCATGGGCAACCTCCAGGGCATTATCCTTTTTCGTGGTTCCGTTCAGATTGATCTTATAGTCTGAAGACTCATCTACTTTTATGATGTAATTAATCTTCTTTTCGGCTTCTTCATTTCTGACGTAACTGGTATTCACCCGGTTCTCCACTACAGCTTTATCATCAGACGTATCTACCTTCCAGACTGTGATGTCGAGATTTTCGGTACTTCCGGCACCCTCAAGAACAAAATTGTGATTTTCGCCGGAAACTGTACCCTGAACTTGAAGCTCCATCTTATTACTTTCTGAAGCTTTGGTGATCAATACCGCTTTATCACTGGAAATGACATCTTTGCCAACATGTATGCTTATAGTGGCATCTTTGGTGGCATCTGCATTTTCCTGAGATATGAATATACCCTGACCTCCATCTTTGCTTATCTGTCTGACACTTCCGTTGATTTCTACTTCAAGGTTTCCCATTGAGTTATCTATGACAACACCTCCGGAATAATTTCCTCCGGAAGCTGTTCCTGTGACATCTCCGCTTACATTGATGGAAGCACTTCCGCCTGTGCCTGTTCTGCCATATATTCCCGCTGTGTAATCGCCTCCTGATGCAGCCTTTACGTCACCATCCACATAAATCTCCAGCTGTGCACCGTTTGATATGTTATTACTTAGATTTATACCATAGGCGCTCCGATTATCTGAATGCGCATCAATAGTACCTGAGGTTACAATGGTCTCTGAGCCTCTGTCGTTTTCTGTATCATCACTTGCATACAATATATCTATACCTACGGCATCATACTCAGTATCCCAAGATACGGCCGGATATGTATTTGTTCCTTCTGCGGTTACCGGTCCCCTCACACCGACTGAGCTGAACCCTCCGTGGTTTATTACAGAAATACCGCTGGCGATACCATCACCGGCCCGTGCTGTAACTCCGCCTGAAACCTCAACACTGCTCCCGCCATCGGATGCCGGAACATATTGATTCGATGTATCGTAATACGCCCCACTCCCTGCCACTGACTGAACACCTATGGCATGAGTGTTTCCTTCAGCGTAAATATCTCCTATAACAATAACTTCCGTAATTCCGTAAGTGCTGCCTGCCGCATATACTCCTACCGCATCCCTTGAGGAAGATGAAGCTTTGACATTTTCTGCCGCTGCGGCAGCGTGGCCGTTAGAACTGTTGGCTGAGATGCCATCGATGGTTCCGCCGGCCTTAACATTCACATCCTTTACACCGACATATGAGTTGCCGCCCACTGCCGTAGAACTTATACCGACAGCATTATTCTGAGACTGAGATGTGGATTCCACTTCTACATTCCCGGCATAAACCGTAGAATAATCATTATCAAATGCTGTAGCATCTATACCTACTGGATATATATCATCTCTATCTGTATCAAAGGATACGTTACCGCCTACACTTACAGTAGCTTCTGATTTTTGATTAAGTGTGTCAGCATATCCTGCAACAGCACTAACAGCTGCCTCATAATTCGGTTCCGAAGCCTGTAGCTCACTTCCTCCTGACACTGTGACATCTCCATTGATCTTCACCGTGACCTCATCACCATTGTCCATGGATACATCTACAGCCGATGTTCCATCTGTAGAGGAAGCAGAATCCTTCTCGATTTTTTCTTCATGCGCAGTTTCTCCGCTTTTCACTTCTATTTTTGATGAATCACTGTTATTTTCTGTTTGATTGTCAGGCTCTGCCAGCACTGTGACCGCTGAATTCATGCATAAGGCTGCCGCGAGTATCATAGCCAGGACTCTTTTTCCGCATAAGCTCCTTCTTTTCAAAATAAGACCTCCTCTTATCCGTCAATAATCTCCCTGATCTTATATCGACACATTGTAATAATTATAATAGCTCTTAAAAAGGAACCGAGGGGACGGAGTCAGTGAACCATCTTGTAAGCAAAATGGTACACCGACTCCGTCCTGCCTTTTGGGGCATTATAATATTGTTCATAACTATCGATATAACTATGAGGGGGTGAAGTGTGTGAAAAAGACATTTGACAAAGGTTTTACACTGGCGGAGCTTTTGATAGCAATAGGTATAATCGGGGTTCTCGTGGCTGTGAGCATTCCCATGTTTATCAATCATCTTGAAAGAAGCTGACATGGATATACTGACTTCCATTGCCACTTATTTCAACAACTGCAGTGACGAGACCCTGCGCAACATATTGGGAGGCCAGTATAACAGTATAGTGAATGGCAGCGGAGGCGTGCGTTTTTCATACCAGATAGACGCAGGCGGGAGCTATTCCATAAGATTAAATCCGGATTCCGCCACCAGGAGTGTGGAGTATCTAAGCATACTTGGTTATAAACCAAGGGTATATAATAAAACATATGGTGAAGGTGATCGATTTTCCTTTAGTCCGCATAATTACACCGATACCTATCTGTTTACTTCAGATGATTTTGTAAACATGCTGGGAATCGATCATCAGGTAAAGATTGATATCAACTCAACAAGAACAAAGATCTGGGTAGTAAATGCAGACCTGTCGGTAGAGGTGCCAAGGTGATGTTTTATCGCATGATCTACATAGAAAACATTTCAAAGGAGCGGTAATGACGACGTTTCTGATGTCAAAGAGAACCCTGTTGGAGATACTACGGTTGCCGGTAGTGAAGAGAATGCCTGTGATGATGTGATCAAAGATGTCAGGGATGCGTCCGGCGAAGGCGATGAGAAGGAAGTAAAGAAGCGAAGCAGAATAAAAAAATGATGATAGTGAATATGTATGAGTGACAGAAGAATGGATTCTGACTAAAAACATTGTAGTAGAAAAGAGGATAAAAAATGAGATGTGTAGTTCAGGTTGTGCAGCATGCAGCTGTCACAGTAGATAATGAAACAATTGGCAGGATCGGACGGGGATTTCTGATATTCCTGGGTGTTTCGGATACAGATACCGAAGAAATGGCGGATAAAATGGTGAAGAAGATCTGCAGCCTCCGTATATTTCCGGATGAAAACGGAAAGACAAACTGCTCTCTTTCAGATGTGGGAGGTTCAGTACTTGTGGTCAGCCAGTTTACACTGTATGCCAACTGCAAAAAAGGTAACCGCCCAAGCTTTATCGAGGCCGGAGCCCCGGACAAAGCCGATGCCCTTTATCGGTACTTTACAGAACGCTGCAAGGATTACGTTCAAAAGGTAGAGCACGGAGAGTTCGGTGCCGACATGAAGGTCGAACTCCTGAACGACGGTCCCTTTACCCTGATGCTGGATTCAGACCAATTATTTAAATAGCCGATCAGCTATTAAGGCTTCAAAAAACAACGTTTATAGTTGAGAAGATGAATGATAAATCACCCTCCGGCCCGGTCCTTTCCTGTTTTTACTTAAACTGGTTTATCTCGCTGTTATAGTGATAATCAATCACCGCAAGCGACTTCACTATGCTGTCCTGATCGATATCAAAAGCCTTACATAGACTCTCGAGCGAATCATAATTATCACGGAGCTGAGTATTGATAAAACTCAAAAGCATAACCGGATCCTTTGGAATTACCATAAGAAAACCTTCTTTCGTAATTATTTTTTCAGCAACCTTTATGTTATATCAGTTACTGTTTAGTTAACCATTTTCTGGCCGGTAGAAATTATATATCCTGAAATCAATAAGGTCAATTTTCTTGTCTAAGCCTTGCCAAAATTATATAATATTTTTGTAACAGTTCAGCCGACCCTTGTTTAATGAAGAACAAAGTTAATTAGGTTTTTAGGACAATTCGGTACCGCTGGTTGACTTCTTTGCTGTTTTCTGTATTTGCAGTCAACATGATAAGTACTCATGTTTGACCTAATGTCCCATAATGCAATTTTAGGTCATATCAGAAAAAGGACTCGATTGACT
>JAGAXP010000246.1 GCA_017940955.1 Oribacterium sp. | reverse complement strand
TAGATCCGGGAGGTAGTGGGCGCAAGACGCCAAAAAGAAGAGGAGGTCTCTAAAAACAGAGATCTCCTCTTCTTATAAATTTAATTAAAAAACGTATTTCAGACCCCAATCTCAGACCCCAAAGTTAGACCCTAAACATTGCCCCCAATGTTAGCCCCCATTGAAGTCAGACCCCAAACAACTTTGGAGACCCTTTTTCCAATCCTTTTTTTCTTAAAAAGGTATTATTTTTTCAGAAAGCGTCGATAAAGAGAGGGACAGCATTTTGAAATCAGTAATTTTCATTAAAATATAACGATATTACCCAGGAAACAGGAGGTACTTATGCAAAGTAAAGTAGGCTACAGTATGAATCGCGATATCAGAGCAGCTGTAGAGGAAGCCACAGGTGGGATATCAGATCCTATCGGTCTCATCATCATGACAGATCATGATAGACTTCAGGATATTTCAGCGTTATTAAAGAAGAAATACCCCCATGCCCAGTCCATCGGAGTTAGCGGCACCAACTATTACAATGCCCAGTCCTCAGATCATAACCTCATCGTAACCGCATTTACCGGAGAGGCTGTTGTCCATGCCGGCGTTGTGAGAAATCTCTCTACCTGTCCTGCAATGGACATTGTAAACATTAAGGAGAGTATGAGCATCGTCAACGGCAGCCGTGACAATACCATTCTCCTCGAGTACTGCACCAATGACGAGGAGCGTCTCACCACCACCATAAATATGGCCCTTGGAGACAGCGGCATTCACCTGGTGGGAGGAACAGAGCTTGGCTATGCGGCAACCGCAACCGCTGCCGTCACTGTAAACGGCCAGCTTTATCCCGATGCCTGCGCATATATGTTTATAAAGAACACCAACGGCAAAGTTAAGGTGTATTCCGAGAATATCTATGGTCCTATGGAAGGACATCCGACTCATATCGTCACCAAGGCAGACCTTTCACAAAAGGCTGTCTATGAGGTCGACCACAAGCCTATTGCAGAGGTTTACAGTCAGGAAATGGGTGTTCCTGTTGACAAGGTCATCGACAATACTCTGGAGCATCCTTTCGGACGACTGGTAGGAGATAAGGTATTCATCGCTTCCCAGAAGGATCCTCTTCCAAATGGCGGACTCACCTTCTATAAGAGACTTAATGTCAATGACTCTGTCAGCATCCTGAAGCTCAACGATTTTGATGCCATCAATAAGGCAACCCGGGAAAAGATATTGAGCGAAATTCCTAATCCTGCGCTGCTGTTATCTATAAACTGTATTTACAGATACCTGCTGTTTACCGGCAACGGATATTACAACACGTTGCTTTCGAATATGGCAACCCTTGGACCATCTGTCGGAAACATTGGCGGTGGCGAACAGTTTGACAATCAGCATGTAAACCAGACCATGGTCGTTGCTGTATTTGAATGATAAGGAGAGTGTACGATGTTTTTATTCGGAAAGAACCAGGAAGATAATATGACATCCAACGCAAATGCTTCGGACGCTTCTCTGAAGCATGAGCTTGAAGGCTTAAGAGCCATAGGTGAATATGCTTTAAAGCAAAAGAATCTTTTGCAGCAGGAAGAGATCAGGACCTCCGACGAGCTCAAGGGTATCAAGTATTCCTTTGATGCAGTTCGTCAGAAATCCGAGGATATCACAAATTCTGTTACAGATTTTCAGGCTCAGTTCTCAAGAGTACAGGAAATAGTTGACCGTTTTGAATCCATCATATCCAAGATGGAATCCACTGTTCTGGAATCCCACAACAGCATGAATATGGTACGGGAGAAGTCCAATGATGTTTACGAGACCATTTCCGCTGTTGAGCAGGTATTTGAAGAGTTCCAGAAAAGCTTTGCCGACATTTCCAAGAATGTCAGTGCCATCAACAGGATTGCCAGCCAGACAAACCTTCTTGCCATCAATGCTTCCATCGAGGCAGCCCGTGCAGGTCAGGCAGGAAAGGGCTTCGCAGTTGTTGCCACAGAAGTTAATAAGCTGTCCAAGAACATCCAGGATATCGTAGGCTCCATTGACAGCAGCATGCATAGCCTTAACTCCAACAACCTGAAGCTTAAGGATGCCATCATAAATACAAGAACCGCAATCACAGATTCACAGAATCAGGTTAACGAGACAGATGCTGTAGTGGAGAGCATTAGCGCTGTTTCCGAAGATATTGAAAACGGCAACAAGGAAATGCTCCAGGTATTTGATGACTGCAACAATAACATGAACATGGTTTCCTCAACTGTCGCAGATTCCACAGTTTACTATGACAAGGTTGACAGCGATATCCAGCATATGATGACCAACATCACAAAGAAAGGTTTCGTATTTGAGGATCTGAACAATGCTCTCGAGCAGATCGATCCGATGATCCGAAAGATCAGACGCTGATAAAGCGGACATTCCCTAATGTCCTTTCCTTTATACCCCTTCTTTTGTAAGCCCGCCTCCCCAGGCGGGCTTTTGTAGTGTATGGACCAGGGGGACGCATTCTGCGGAAAATACTTAACTCTGTTATTTCTCTTATCCCGCCTTAATGGTATAGTAAATATGGTGACTTTTGATCATCGAGAGGAAAAGAAATAGAACGGAGGTAATTATGAAAAGAAATATCGAAAAAATGTCAGCTCTTGTAATTTCTGCAGCGCTTTTGATGTCAGGCTGTGGCGGAACAACAGCAGGCAACAGCTCATCTGAAGCACCGGCAACAACTGCGGCTGAAACTACTGCAGGCAAATCAACTGAGGCAAAGGAAGCAGAGTCGAAAGAAGCAGAAACGACTTCCGCTTCGGAAGCATCTCAGGAAACTGCCTCCGAAGCTGCCGAGGCTGCTGCTGAAGAAGCCGGAGATGTGCAGCTTATAAATGCCACCATAGATACAAGCTATGACAATGTTTATTCAGATTCTGACCAAAGATATCTGGTCGGAGGCTACTACCCGGAAATAATTCTCGGATCTTACGAGAACGGAACCTTCGTCAAGAAAGACGCCGGGTATCCTGAGCTTGCAAAAGCTGTAGACACCTACAACAAGAAGACGGCCGATGACTTCAAATCCGAAATAGAATCAGGAAAAGAACTTGCCGAGGAGGATCCCCGTTTCAAGGAAACCGACAACTATGGATACTCCTATTCTATAGATATGGACGCTTCCATCGAGCGCTCTGATTCAAACATTTTCAGTGTATCCGAGTCAACCTATTCCTTTATGGGAGGCCCTCATGGCAACACCGTCATCACCGGATTTAATGTGGATCCCAAAACCGGTGAGGTACTCAAGATTTCGGATGTTGTTACAGATAAGGATGCCTTCATTGATGCCGTTGACAAACAACTCCACGCAGAATATCCCGATATCGAGGAAGGCCTCGTTGTAGATGATCTCAAGACCGCCATCAGCGATATGTATGACGGAAAAGATGATATAAATCTTCAGTTCTACATGACACACGATGCATTGGTTACAGTATTTTCAGCTTATGACATCACTGCCTATGCCTACGGACCTGAGTTCGTTTCACTGTATTATACTGACTCGGCTGACTTCCTTAATGAGAAGTACCTGAAGACAACTAAGGACTATGCTGCCGAGATCGGTTTGGACGCTCCTTTCTCATTTGAAACAGGAGATGGTACAAAGAAATCAATTACTGTAAATTATCTTGAGCCCATAGGAGATGCTGAGTATGCTTCAGAATACAACCTCAACATGAGCCTGGACGGCAAGGAGTATACAGAGAAACTTGAAAGCATTTACGGTATGCGTGCCTATATCCTTGAGAAAGACGGTAATGCTTACATCTATCTTGATATGAGTTCTGACAACGACTGGCATATCACCCAGATTTATGACGTTAACGGTTCCGAGATCAAAAAGGTCGGTGATTTCACGGAAGAAGCTTTCTACGATGTAAAGCCTGTTGATCCTTCTGATTTCATCATGTCCTCCAGAGGAGGTCTTTTAAGCACCTACGGTATATTCCGCCATTACAAGATGGACGCTGACGGAAAGCCTGTTCCGCTTACCGACGCATGGTGGATCAACAATGATTTTGAGCTTACCCTCAACAAGCCCCTCAAGCTCAGTGTAATGGACGAGCTCACAGAGGACTGCAGCGATAACGGTACCGAAACAGAGCTCCCCGAAAAGACAAAGCTCACACTTGTACGTACAGATGAGATTAATTGGGTTGATGCCCGTACCCCCGACGGAAAGTATGCAAGGATCAATGTTGATACTTCAGACTGGCCTCATACCGTAAATGGCATCGACATCGAAGAGGCCTTCTCCGGAATAATTTTTGCAGGATAAGCTTCTGTTTGTTTCGTAAAATATACTGCGATAGGAATCAATGATGATATGGCAATTACCTTTAATAGATGAGTAAAAATTCGTCAATACACTTCACCAATTCTTATCGCAGCCTATAAATAAACCCGCCGGTCACACCTATTGACTTGGTGGGTTTATAAGTTTATATTACACTCAACAAATCCAAGAGAGCTTGGAAGAAAGGAGAAAAGCTAATGTATAGAGTCAGATATGACATAGAAATGTGTATGTACTGTATGTGCTTTGATAAGTCAGGTTCTCACCGAGATGATATGATGGATGGAATGTATGCTTCATAAAGGCAGACTCATTGTAAATATTTATCGCAAGGCTGAGAACTTATCTTTGATAGGTTCTTTTCTTTTAGCACAATCGCTTTCATTGATTAACGTGTTAAAGCGTTCAAAACAGTGTTCGTGTTCAATTTCAAATCAGATGACGCGCCGTATAATACGCATTTAAAGCAAATATAGATGGCGGCGCAAAACGGGAGGAAAATTATGAAAAATTTCAGAAGAATTGCAGGAGTAACATTAACAGCAGGACTTGCGGTATCACTTCTTTCAGCATGCGGATCCACAGCCAATGCTGAGACATCAGGGGAAAAGGTTTCAGCAGAAACATCCGGTGAGACCGGGGAAGCAAAATCCGAAGGAGTCAAGGTCATAGAAGTCGCTCATACAAACTACTACAAGCCTTATGATTTTGTCACTGAATCAGGGGAGTCCGATGGCTACGAGGTAGCAGTTTTAAAGGCGATCGATGAGCTGCTGCCGGAATACGAATTCCATTTCAATCCGACTACAGATGACGACCTCCTGATTGGTGTAGAGTCCGGAAAGTATGATGTTGGAACCAAGGGCGTTTGGTGGACACAAGCAAGATCTGAAACCTATGTTTTCCCTGAGAACTACATCGGCGCCAGCGTTATAGGCATCACCTACAGAGCAGAAGATAAGGATAAGTACACAGACCTTGAAGCATTCGCAAAGGACGGAGGAAAGCTCGTTCCTATCGCTCCCCAGAATGCACAGTACGCTATCGTTGAGAACTTCAACTCCAAGCATCCTGACAGTCCTATAGCTCTTGAGGCTTCCGATCAGTTCAATGTCTCTGACGCTTATCAGTGGATCATCGAAGGAAGATATGATGCCTATTTCAACATCAAGACAAGTCATGAGGCCAATGTCATTAATGAAGACAGCGAATATCACGACCTTGCGGACAAGCTCGTATATGTACCTTATGAAGGCATCCCTACATGGCCGCTTTTCAACAGAGACAATCAGGAACTCGCAGACAAGTATGACGAAGCCATCGAAAAGCTTAAGGCTGACGGAACTCTGGAGAAGATCTCCAATGAATATTTCGGAGAAAACATCCTTAAGTACGTACCTGAAGGCTACAAGAAGGGCGATCAGCTTTGATAAAAATCTGCAACTAACGATGAATACTTGAATTTTAAATCAGTTTAAGTCCTGTACAAAACAGGCTGACAGCAGTAGGAGGAAGTAAATATGAGTAAGAGAGAGCTAGTATTTGATGCATTTGACAATAAAGTGACGGAGAGAGTACCGGTTGGATTCTGGTTCCATTATGTTCCGGATAAGCTCAATGTTGACGCACCTGAAGTTCTTGAAGGGAACCTCAGCGGTCACAGCAGATTCTTCAGAGAATTCGGGCCTGATTTCATTAAGATCATGAGCGACGGATATTTCCTATATCCTAATGATACCATCTATGAGGTAAGCGAAGTTGAGGATCTCCGTAAAATACAGCCTGTAAACCCTGTTGCATGGATAGACAAGCAGGTTAATCTCGTAAAGAACCTTCAGAAGACCTTCAATGGCAGCATTGCATCTTTTTACAATGTTTTCGCCCCGGCCACATATCTTAAGTGGCAGCTCAGTCTCAACGGAATATCCTTCGGAAAGCTTCTTGACGAGAATCCCGGAATCGTAAAAGATGCCCTTAACAAAATCGCTCTTGATATAGCAAAGCTTGCAAAGGCTGTGATCAGCGAGGGAGGAGCCGACGGAATATACCTGAGCCTTCAGAATATCCAGGATTCAGGCATCACAAAGGAACAGTATCTCGAGTATGTAACGCCAAGCGAGCTTATAGTACTTGAAGCCGCAAACTCAGTGAGCGACTACAATATCCTCCACATCTGCGGATATGAAGGAGCCACCAACGATCTTACAGTTTATGAAAACTATCCCGCAAAGGTCATAAACTACGCTTCAGTTGTAGAAGGTGTTCCTCTTTCAGAGGGAAAGAAGATCTTCGGAGGAAAGGCCATCATCGGAGGCTTTGACAATACCGAAAACGGAGTGCTGTACAGAGGAAGCAAAGAAGAGATCGAAAAGGAAACCGTAAGACTTCTTGATGATGCAGGAACCAGAGGCATCATCCTCGGAGCAGACTGCACAGTTCCTGCAGATATCAGCATCGAGCATCTTAAATGGGTAAGAGAAACCGCAAGAGAGTATTCCGAAAAGAAGCTTTCCATAGCAGTATGATAGTTGATCCTGCCGGATTCCGTAAGTCAGAAATCAAGGTGTCAGAACCACCTGCATTACGAGGAGATAGTTTATGAGACCGTTTCATCCATTGTTCATTATCGAAGCATTGACAAAGATAATTCCGTTTATTCCGGTAACACTGGCAACGATGGCTGGAACGGTCCTTATCGGCGGAGCTCTCGGGCTGATGCTGGCTCTCGGTAAACTGTCCGGCAAAAAGGTTCTTGCCGCAGCTGTAGATTCATATATCTATATAGTCAGGTGTATCCCGCCCATAGTACTTTTGTTTATCATATATTACGGTTTACCTGAACTCTTAAAGGCTTCCGGAATAAATATCAATGATTCCGGAAAGTGGTTCTTTGTCATCACCACCTTTTCCATACTGTTTTCTGCCACCATGGCAGAGGTATTCCGTACAGCTTATGAAGCTGTGGACAAGGGTCAGCGTGAAGCTGCGCTGGCATCCGGTCTTACTGAATTTCAGGCTTTCAGAAGGATCGTAGCTCCACAGGCTCTCGTCGTAGCCATCCCTAATTTCACCAATGCACTTGTGAAGCTTATGAAGGAAGGCTCCCTGTCCTACACCATAGGAATGGTGGATATCATGGGAAAAGGCCAACTCCTTATAGGCATAAACCAGGGTTCCTACGGACTTGAAACATACATTGCCCTTGCAGTCATATACTGGACACTTACCGTTGTTCTTGAAAAGCTTCTCGGGCAGGCTGAGCTGAACCTCAGCAGAGGCAAAAAGAATCTGGCTTTCGGGAGGTAAGTAAAGTGGAACTGAATACGAAATTTATGAAGGAAACTTTTTTTCTTGTAATGAAAGCCATTCCTGTTACTCTGGAAATAACCTTCGTCACAATGATAGTTTCCCTGATCCTCGGATTTGCTCTTTCTCTCAGTAAGATCGGCCACAAAAGAAACCCTTTAGTCAATTTCTATGTTTCCTTTGTAAGAGGAACTCCCATAGTCCTTCAGATATTGTTTTTCTACAGTCTTCTTCCGACACTTCTGAACTTCCTGTTAAATGTAGTACTTAAGCTCAATGTAAATGTCTTCGACATTAACCCCATATTCTATGCATTGGCAGTATTTATACTGAATACGACCGCAGTGCTGACCGAGGTCTTCAGAGCCTCACTGCTCTCCATAGGGCACGGTCAGATGGAAGCAGCTCTCGCTGTGGGACTTACTCCATGGCAGGCAATGAGGAGGATCATCATCCCCCAGAGTCTGACTTCAGCGCTTCCGAACATCTGTAATACAACGATCAATGTGCTTAAGAGCACATCACTCGCTTATATGATGACGGTTCAGGACATCATGGCTGTAGCAAAAAAGCAGGCAGCCTTCGGATATAACTATATAGAAGCATACCTTGTGGTGCTGGTGTGGTACATCATCCTCTGCACCATCATTCAGATCATTTTCAAGGTAACAGAAGCAAAAGTGGCTCAGTATAAAAAAGGTAAAAGTGTAAAAGCCATAAAGACTCAGGGATTAAGGAGATTTAGCTATGCTGGAATTAAGGAACGTGCACAAGTCGTTTGGAGATAATGAGATACTTAAGGGAGTTGACCTTTCAGTGAATAAGGGAGACATTATCGTCATACTGGGTCCCAGCGGTTCAGGAAAGACAACTCTTCTTCGAAGCATTAACTTTCTTGAGAGAGCTGACGAGGGAACCATAGATTTCGGGGATATCCATACCTCTCTTTTAAAGGCCAATAAAAAAGACGTTTATAAAATACGCAAACGTACCGGTTTTGTCTTCCAGAACTACAATCTTTTTGCCAATAAAACAGCCCTGGAAAATGTCACAGAGGGGCTTATCATCGCTCACGGCTACAGTAAAGATGAAGCCCGTGAGAAAGCTCTGAAGGCACTGAAACTGGTGGGTCTCGAGGACAGGGCTGATTACTATCCTTCACAGCTTTCCGGCGGACAGCAGCAGCGTGTGGGAATCGCAAGAGCCATCGCTCCTGAACCGGAAGTCGTTCTTTTTGATGAGCCAACTTCAGCTCTTGATCCGGAGCTTGTGGGTGAAGTACTTAATGTAATGAAGGATCTTGCCAGATCCGGTATCACAATGATCGTAGTGACACACGAGATGAGCTTCGCCGAGAGTGTTGCAAATGAAGTCATCTTCATGGACGATGGCGTAGTGGTGGAAAAAGGAACTCCAAAGGAGATCTTTTCAAGACCAAAGGATCCGAGAACCGAGCAGTTCCTGAGAAGGATAATAAGAAAAGACTATGACTATGTGATCTGACTACCTGTTTATGTTAGGTTAAACTTATACCCATCTATAAACTTCAAGTAATATGCCATTTCCGAACATCATGCTATGATTTATCCATCAAAACAAAAGGATTTCACCATCGTCGCAAACCGTGAAGAGAACAAGGGCAAGAACATCGTAGTTCTTCTTCCCGATTCCAGCGACAGATACCTTTCAACACCGCTTTTCGCAGACTAAATTTATAATGTCAGAATAAGGGGGGAGATTATGGGCAACTACGATTTCGACAGCATTCACAACAGAAAAAATACAGACAGCATCAAGCAATGTCATTAAGTTTAGAACCGGTTTGGAAAAATCGACTCTGTAACCTGACATCTAGGTATAAAAGCCGTTAAGTTAAAAAACGAAACGATAAAAACAGCACCGCACATCATTAAGATGATGGATACGGTGCTGTTTTCT
>JAGAXP010000024.1 GCA_017940955.1 Oribacterium sp. | reverse complement strand
CTATTTCATCCATGCTGCTTGGTGCAGTAATCATTATCGTTCTTCGCAACATGGCAGCACATTATAGGTGGAGCCTGCCGAAGATAGAGTGACTTCGTATGTCACAAGGAGATGCAATATGCGCCTGTTCATTGCGATAAATATTAATGAAAACGTGAAGTATGCTCTTTTAAAAATGCAGAATGATTTGAAGAGATGCGGGATAAAAGGCAGCTTTACACGTGAAGAGAACCTTCACATGACACTGGCATTCATTGGTGAGAATGATGATCCAGGGAAGATTGAGAAAATTATGCGGAATGTGTCTTTTAAGGCTTTTCCAATCAGGTTATCAGGCTTTAGGTTGTTTAAAGATATAGACGGCCTTGCCGGAATTGCTCCGGTAAGGTCTTTCTGTATATTCGGAAAAGGCTTCGGATTATGTGATATCATTAATGAAGACGAATTAGGTCAGAATAGAATCGGAAAATAAAACAAGTAAAAACGGAGGTATGGCAATGATCGGAAGACAGGTTATCAAAATAAACAAACCATTTACACTTGAAGAACTGGCAAAGTTTATGGAGGAAAACTGGGATACAGAGCAGTTCAGTAAATTCAAGGTCGGAAAACCGACAGCAGCATCAATCGGTGAATACATTCTTCTTCCTGCAACACACAGATACCTTGTGATCGTTTACCCGAAGGCTGCCGGTGGGTTCTTTAACAAAGAAAACAAGGTTGTTCTCTCCACGGCGGATACTCCGGAAAGCGCTCGTCAGGCAATCGCAGAATATTTCCCTGTAAAAGGCGCCATCTTTAACCTGTGGCAGACCAGCCGGGTGCTCAGCGCCGAAAAGGAAAGAAAAGGACCTGCAGAAGAGGTGCTACAGGCATACACAGCACACATGAAAGATATCCTGGCGAAGAATGGGTTATTAAAGTAAAAGAGCACCCGGAAACATATTGGTGCTACGGTAATCATGATATCAGCTATCTTTGGTATGCAATAGAAATAGGATTCGCATTTCTTATTTCGAGACCAGAAACATACATTTCTATGTGAACAGATGTGGTTTTCATATTGTTGAGTTCTTTAATAATTTCCATCCTGATCCGAATGACCCGGATAATGAGAATATGGATCTCGATGAGCAGTTTCCTGATGGAATGTTCAGGTTTGAGAAGGTGATGACATGATACAGATATTTGGAACGAAAAAGTACAACGATACGAAGAAAGCACAGCGTTTCTTTAAAGAACGAGGCATAAAGTTTCAGTTTGTTGACATGAATGAAAAAGGTCTTAGCAAAGGGGAATTTACTTCCGTAGCACAGGCTAACGGTGGCATTGAGAACATGATAAACTCTGATGCCAAGGATAAAGATACCCTGGCACTTATAAAGTACATCGCAGAAGAAGACAAGCTGGAAAAGATACTTGAGAATCAACAGGTGATAAAGACTCCTATTGTGAGAAACGGTAAGCTTTCTACGCTTGGATATCAGCCGGATGTATGGAAGAAGTGGGAGTGAGTAATAGTTTTAGGTGCGTATATGGTTAAAAAAGTTGCTATTGTCAGTCTATCATACGGTATCATGGGAGAAGACTCTGCAAGACATGAGGTTGAAATAGGCATAAAAAGGCTCCGGGACTATGGACTTAAAGTAAAGATAATGCCTCATGCTGATAAAGGAATAGATTACGTGAAGAATCACCCAAAGGAAAGAGCAGAAGATTTACTTGCAGCTTTATCTGATGATTCCATAGATATGATGATCCAGCTCTTCCTATAGTTGCAAACATTAATGTTGGCCACGCAACACCAAGGTGCATAATTCCGTTCGGGGTTAATGCAACAGTAGATGTTGATAATCAGGTTATCAGGTTTGAGAAAGGTATAGAATAGAGTCTATCAGGAAAAAATCATGAAGATTGAATGGGTTGATGGTTTTGGAATCAAAACCGCTGTTGAAAACGGTGGAATCGTAATATCTGCAAACAGGGAAGGAATGCTATCGCTTGCGAAGCAGCTTACAGCATTAGCTGAAGGTGTTCCGGGTGATCATATCCACTATGATGTCTATAATTCTCTCGAAGAAGGATTGATAGAACTGACTATTGAACGACAGTAGGAAAACCGAAAAGGAGCATATAGTGTTTTATATTAAAACGGACAAAGGAGGCTTACTATGATAATAGCAATGGCAAACGATCATGCGGGAATAGAGATGAAGGAAGAGATAAAGGCTTATCTCATATCACAGGGACATGTAGTAAAGGACTTTGGGACATATGATAAAGAGTCCTGTGACTTGTCAGACTTTGTTTATCCGGCAGCTCTTGCGGTCGCAAAAGGAGAATGTGACAGGGGAATCTTCTGTGACGGTGTAGGCTATGGAAGCGCACTTATAGCAAACAAGATAAACGGCTGTTATGCTGCAGTATGCCAGGATCCGCTCTGCGCAACTCTTGCAAGGGAGCATACGGACTCAAACATACTTTGTCTTGGTGCGAAGATAATTGGTGGTCTTATGGCGATGGAAGTAGTCAAGAAATGGCTTACCACTGAACCTCTTATGGAAGAAAAATATCGCAGAAGAGTACAGAAAGTATGTGATATCAACGATAAGCATTGTGTTCCGGTTAAATAATGGCTTCGTACGATAGAATCTAAGATGTATGAAAAAAGTTGAAGCTCCTAATGGAAAGATAGAATTCCAGTTCTGCGTTGAAGTTAATGATGATCAACAATAGGGAGAAACTCGATGCGCCTGTTTATTGCAATAAACTTTAATGAAAACATGAAGTATGCTCTTTTAAAGATGCACAACGATTTGAAGAGATGCGGGATAAAAGGCAGCTTCACTCGAGAAGAGAACCTTCATATGACACTGGTATTCATTGGTGAGAATGATGATCCCGGGAAGATTGAGAAAATAATGCGGAATATATCTTTTAAGGCTTTTCCAATCAGGATATCACTTATGAAATCAGAACAGGGAAAATATGGGATGATTTATACGGAAATTGGGTATACGAAGGTTGAGTGACTGAGAGGAATATACCATGAAGATTGCAATCATTTCTGATACACATTCCCTTTTGAGACCTGAAGTAGAGAATAAGATCAGGGACTGTGATTATATCCTCCATGGTGGAGACATCGCTTCTAAGGATACCTTTGAAAGAATAAAGGAAATAGCTCCGGCATATTTTGTAAGGGGAAATGCTGATAAGGACTGGGCAAAGGATATTCCTGTTGAGCAGGAGATAGAGCTAGAAGGATACCGCTTCTATATGGTCCACAACATAAAGCATATAAGAGAAGATCTGTCCGGCATTGATTTTGTGGTATATGGTCATTCCCACAAGTATGAGAACCGGCAGAAAGACGGAATAACTTATCTAAATCCAGGTAGCTGTGGTCCGAGGAGATTTACACAGCCTGTGACTTTTATGATTATGAC
Source organism: Oribacterium sp. (assembly GCA_017940955.1). Next base: position 14,416 of record JAGAXP010000024.1, on the reverse strand, counting down.
CATAGATGATGGTTTATACAGTATAGAGAAAGTCGACATCTCACCAATCCTTAAGAAGGGAACGAAGTACCCGTCGGAAAAGGAGATGGATAAGCTCATAAAGAGCATAATAAAGGATATGGAATCTAACCGATCGGTTGATGAGATTTCCAAGCGGAACCGGGTTGAGAAGAAACTGACGGAAGAAATACTGCAGATTTATACCACACATCCGGGGATAGATGTTAGTGGGATATTGGATAGGATGAAAGAATAAGTACAAAACTTATTACATCAGAAGAAGCAGACAACAGCTAAGGGGGGTTCAAATGTATAAAATAGAAACCTTTATACCTAAAGATTCGCTTCAGGATATCAGACACGCTCTGCTTAATGTGGATGCAGGGCATATTGGCAACTATCGTGGATGTCTTTCATATTATCTTGTCACAGGTGTCTGGTATTCCGATGAAGGGGCAAATCCTACGATTGGACAACAGGGTGAATGGAGCGAAGAGCCTGAATTTAAAGTTGAAGTTAATGTTGAAGATTCAAATGTAGACAGGACTGTGGAAGCTATAAGAAAAGCCCATCCATATGAGGAACCTGTGATAAATATTTTGAAGCTTTATTAATTTAGAGGAAAGTTTATGGCATCTAGTAAAGATTATTTGGAATTCATATTAGAACAGCTTTCGGGATTAGATGAAATCTCTTATCGGGCAATGATGGGTGAATACGTCCTTTATTATCGTGGTAAAGTGTTCGGTGGCATATATGATAATCGATTTCTTGTGAAACTGACAGAATCTTCTGTCGAAATGATGCCAGATACATCTAAGGAAATCCCGTATGAAGGTGCCAAAGAAATGATACTTGTAGAGGAAGTTGATAATAAGGAGCTTCTCCGGGAATTGGTGGAAGTGATGTATGACGAATTGCCTTCACCTAAAGCTAAGAAACGAAGTTGAGACAATGTGAGAAGCACGATGAAAGTGAAATTATCGGAAATAATCAATGCAATAGAAATGATGAACGAATACTCGGAGTGTTTCCTGGATATGGAGACAGGTGAGATCGAGTGGATTGATGATATGACAATGACACAGAAAGAAAAAGACGAAATCTGCGACCGTTTGGATGAGCACGGGTTTTACAGGCTTCCGACATCTTATGATATACATGAATACGATATAATGGAGTCTTTTGTGGATACGCTGTCGGGGCCGGCATATGAGAAACTGGTACGAGCTATTCAAGGGAGAGGTGCATTCAGACGTTTTAAGGATACGGCGTTCGATCTCGGAATTGATCAGCAGTGGTATGCTTATCAAGCTGACGCATATAAGCGGATTGCTGCAAGATGGTGCGAGGAAAATGACATAGAATATGAATAATGATTATCGTTAAGAGGGATTATGACTTTTTCAGATGATTTTCGGATAAGTTCCATGGAGGAGCTTATAGAACTTATAGATGAGGCAGGCTTTGTCCCGTTCTTTTCGAATGGGATAAAAGGCTTTTCATTGGAAGAGCATATTTCGACGGGATGCTGGTATGACGATGCTGATGGTGAATTCTGGCCTGCCTGGGAATGGAAGGGCCCTGTGATAAGGGAAATGAAGTGTGCTTATGGAAAATTCCTTAGAAATAAGGCCATGTACATAAGCGCAAAGTGGTTCCCCGATTTCGCTAACTTTCGTAGGCAGGGCTATGATTTTGATGCAAGATACGATGACGGTCTTGCATCATTCTATGATAAAGAGCTTTTTGAATTATTGGATATTAGGTCACCGGTCCTATCTAAAGATCTCAAGAAGGACGGCGGCTACGGAAAGAATGGCAAAAAGGGCTTTGATGCAATCGTTACAAGACTTCAAAAACAATGTTATGTGATAACGAGTGATTTCCGCTATTCTACGGATAAGTTTGGCAACAAGTACGGTTGGGGGATAGCTGAATATTCAACTCCGGAGAAGTTCCTTGGAAAGAAGTTTACTAATGCTGTCTATAAGCGGACACCGGAGGAATCCTACGTCCGCGTATTAAAGCAACTTAAAAAGATATTACCGGACGCAGAACAAAAACAGATTGAAAAGATCCTTAGGTAGCAAAGGACAGAGGATATATATGATTATAAATAGAGACGATGATGAAGATGATTCACGGATAATACATGTCCGTTACGGTATTATTGTGGCAAACAATAAACACTCAAGGTTTGTTATTGTCAGAGCGGACACAGAGGAATATCCGTTGGTTTTCCTTAAGGAAAGACCTGTTGATTATAAGGAATATGAATATGACTGCTATTACATGCTGTATAAAGCAGCTCTAACAGCCAAAGAAGCCGATAAGATACTGGACCTTCTTATGGGAAATGATAAGAGGAAAGCAAATACTCTGTTAAAGAAGTTTTTTAAGGAAGATGGCGTGCTTTGTGAATTTGCCGGTCCTGGCGAACTTGATGATGCAGTTCCTGATGCCTGGTACGATGTCTGGAAGGAAATTGAAGGTCCGGTCACCTTCCGTAGGCATTTTCCGGGTTACTATGAAGCTGATGTGATAGAACAGGATATGTTTTAGAGGAAGCTATATGTCAAGATACGTAGTTTTTGATGTTGAGACACCGAATCATCTGAATAATAGGATGAGCGCAATAGGTATTTCTGTTATTGAGGATGGAAGGATTACTGAAGAATACTATACTCTTGTAAATCCCGAGCAGTCATTTGACTATTTTAATGTGCAACTGACCGGAATCAGTGAACAGTCAGTTAAAGATGCGCCTAATTTTCCAATGGTTTGGGACAGGATAGAACCTATTATGAATAGCGGAATGCTTGTGGCTCATAATGCAGTGTTTGACCTTGGAGTTTTAAAGCACTGCCTTGAGGGATATGGAATTGAATGGAAACCATACGTCAGATATATGTGTACCGTTCAGATGGGAAGAAGGCTGCTTCCCGGCATTAGTCATAAGCTTAATGTCCTGTGTGATCATTATGGGATATGCCTTAATCACCATCAGGCCGACAGCGATTCCCGGGCATGTGCAGAGATTCTACTCAGATATTTCGAGTCAGGGGCTGAGGCAAAGAACCATATCAGGACTTATTCTTTTAGAAAATGATCAGTCGTCCTATTTGATTTAGGATGGCGAATTATATAAATGCTGTTTCAGGCATTTACACCAAATTATTCAAAGGTAAACGAATATATGGATTTTAAACACTTTAACTGCATAGTGGTATTCAATAAAGAAAAAGATTCAGTTCTTTTTTGCAAACGAAGAAAAGATCCTTATAAGGGTCTTTACAACTTCGTTGGCGGAAAGGTTGAACCCGGAGAGTCTTCCGATAAAGCTGCATACCGTGAGCTTCAGGAAGAGACCGGTATCAGTTCAAAGGATATAGATTTGTATCGATTGATGGATTTCACGTATTATCACCAGCAGTTTATCCTGGAAATATACGTGGGGGTTCTTGAAAAGGACATTGAACTTCAAGAAGAAACAAATCCCCTTGAATGGCTTAGTCTCTATCATGATTTTACGGATAGAACCCGCTTTGCGGGAGATCAGAACATCGGACATATCATTAATGTTGCTTTGATGTATCCTATTCCGGAGAAAACCGATTTAAATGATAGAAAGCTAACAGGAATAGACGGTAGCAGTACAACAAATGAAGAACAATTTGACATCACAGATGAAAGAGGATTTCCTACAGGAAAGACTGTTTCTAGATCCAAGGCGCATGAAAAAGGAATTCTCCACAGGACCGCACATACCTGGATCGTAAGAAAAAATGGTGATTCATATCAGGTGTTATTACAGAAGAGAAGTGCTGATAAGGATTCATTTCCATCTATGTACGATACTTCATCTGCCGGTCATATACTGGCAGGAGATACACCATTAGAGACTGCAGCCAGAGAATTAAAAGAAGAGCTAGGGATAGAAATAAAACAGGATTGCGAGTTCAAACTGATCGGTAAATTCCGGATAAAATACGAGAAAGAATTTCACGGAAAGATGTTTCGTGATAACGAAGTGGCCTTTGTCTATATCTATGATGAACCGGTTGATGAAACTAAGCTTGTGCTTCAGGACAACGAAGTTGAAAACGTAAAGTGGTTTGATGTAGAAGAGGTTTATGAAGGGTGCGTCCACAGGGATGGGACATTCTGCGTGCCGATGGAAGGCTTGGAACTTATAATGAAATATCTGAAAGGATTATAAGTAAGGGCTTTTCCTACGGGAGGACACAAATCGGTCATTTGATACTTATAATAGAACACAGCCGTTGTTGATTATCAGCCTATATCACGACAGCAAAACAATTACAGGCTGGAAATCAACAATGCAGAAAATCAGGTGCGTAGTAGAGAGAATAACATATCAGAATCCTGAGAATGGGTACTCGGTACTTAAGTTTTTCTGGGCGCTTGGACCGGAAGATACATACAACCATATCAATTTGAAGCCGGTGTTTGAATAATTCGATTATCAAACTGTCCATTAACGTTAGGTGATTGGTAGCTAATAAACCTCATGGTACGGTCTATAACCCCTTACAAGCTGATTGTACAAACGATTGTTCTTGATGTATCTCGCAAAGAAGAGTTCAATGATTTTGGAACAAACAAGTCCCGTACGATCCATCCTCACCGTGAGGACGAATCATACGGGATTTTTTCTATAGCCATTTTAAAGCTTTCTTAATAGCGATAAGAAATGGCTGAGGATAAGGCTTCAGAAGGCCAACTGAAGATATGAATTTCATATTGACTCTGTTTTTAATACGTAGTAAAGTCAAGGTGTACTGCATGAAACATAATCGGAAAGGTAAAACAAAAGAATGGAAGATATAAACGCATGCCGCGATATCTGCCCGTGTGACGAGCAGTGTCCGCTGGGCGAGGCTCTGGCACTGATCGGCGGCAAGTGGAAAATAAGGATTCTCTGTTCCCTGTATGTCGACGGCACGCAGCGGTACAACGACCTGGTCAGAAAGACGAGGGGGATCACGAATGCCATGCTGTCTTCCTCGCTCAAGGATCTCGAGAGCGGAGGCCTGATCGTAAGGAAACAGTATGAGATGATTCCTCCGCGTGTCGAGTACAGCCTGACAGAAAGAGGACGAGATCTCTGGCCGATCATTCACTTACTGGGACACTGGGCAAGAGGGGAAAAACCCGACGAAGAGGTAAAGAGGTAACCACATGAAAACCGGTACAATCGTTTTAATTGTCATTTGCATTCTTGTTGTGTGCTGTGCTTATACGCACCCCCCGTGTCATCAAGGCGCTGCTCGGAAAAGGACCGATGCCGAAAGCTCTGGCGTGGCACTTCTGGGTAAAAAAAGAGAACAGGAGAAACTGATAAACTATGGACCGCGTTCTGTGTTTCCTGATTTACTTCATTACGGCTTTTTCAGGATTATCAAAACTTTTCGGGAAAACGGCAGCGGGGCGTTATGAAGAATACAGACAAGGCGGCCGGCTGAAGATCCTTCTTGTCGGGTATAACGGTGCCCGCAATACGGGCTCTGATGTCCGTGTCGCCGCCATTGCGCGCCAGGCGGCAGAGCTGTTTGGAAAAGAGAATGTGCACATCACGGTGTTGACTATGGATGTGTCGTCTTTGTCAGGCTACTTTGATGAAGACGTTGAGCTCCTTCCATTCAGCTCCTTTTTTCCGTTTGATCTTTACCGCGCGTGCTGTACGCATCATGCGGCCATTCTCTGCGAGGGCTCCACGCTGAAAAGCACATTTGCCAACGCGCTGACTCTGTTCATGTGCGAGGCGGCGGGCATTATGACAAGGCAGAAGAAACCATGTCTGGCCTACGGCTCGGAGATCGGGGAAATGGAGCCGTTTCTGGCGGCGGCCGCAAAGCGGCTGTGCCGCGGCACCTATTTCATCACAAGGACTGAGGTGTCGCTTGCGGGCCTTAAGAAGCTCGGCCTCAAGGGACATGCGGGGACAGATGCCGCCTGGTGCTACGACCGCGCTATCGCTCCTAAGCAGGCCAGGCAGTTGCTTTGCGCTCAGGGATTGGACGGCAAAAAGCCGCTCCTTGGCATTGCCGTGATCAATCCGTTCTGCTGGCCGGTGAGGGCGTCTCTTACAAAATGGATCTGGGGCCATCTCACCGGAAATCTGCAGGGGCAGTATGACAGGTGGTATTTCTTCAGCGATTCTCCCGAAAGACGGGAAGCTTACAAAACATATATCAGGGAGGTCGCTGCCGGGGTCAACACCTTTTTAAAGGAGAATGACTGTTTCCCGGTGATACTCGGCATGGAGAGGCTGGACGCCAAAGCGTGCGGTGCTTTGCGGGAACAGCTCGACGTGCCCGGCGCGGTCTTTCTGTCCGGAGAGACGCCGGCGGCCGTTATGACCGGCGTTTTGAGAGAACTCTCCGTGCTTGTGACTTCCCGGTACCACGCGGCGGTCCTCAGCATGGAGGAAGGCTGTCCCTGTGTCGCGGTCTCAATGGACGAGCGGCTTGACGGGATCATGCGCGAACTTGACCTTGACCGGACGTATCTGCTGCGTGTCGACGATGAGAATCTTGGCAACAGACTTTACGGCGCACTGTCGAAGGCTGCGGCGGATCAACAGAGGATCCGGAGCCATATTAAGGCCAGTACGGCCGCATACAAACAGACACTTCAAGACATGGGCGATTTCCTGAAGAGATATATTCAGCAATCGCTTAAGATGTGAGGAGGCAGCTTTGACAGATATGATTCTTTTAACCGGGGCGACCGGATTTCTCGGCACCGAGATCGCCAGGCGCCTGATGGAGATGCCGGAGATCCGGATATCAGCCGTCGTCCGCGCCGCGGATAATGAGGAGGCTTGCCGGCGGCTCAAAGCGACGTGGCATCACGAGGCGGTTCTTTATAAAGCTGTCGGAGTGAGGATCCTGCCGGTCGCCGGAGATTTTACTGAAGCCGGTCTCGGCCTGAGTGACGAGACGGCGGAAGAACTGCGGGAGCGGATTACGCACGTCATTCACGCGGGCGCCGAGATCAGTTTTCAAAAGGCCAAAGAAGCGTATGGGATCACCAACGTCCGAGGCACGGCAAACATGATCGCTTTTTCAAAGACGCTGCCGAATCTGCGGCGCTTTGTTTATATCTCGACAGCCTACACTGCCGGTCCGAAAAGCGGCGTCGTGAAGGAGGAGGATCTCCCCGGCACGGTATTCTCAAACTATTACGAGGAGAGCAAGGCTGCAGCTGAAAACCTGGTCAGGACATCCGATCTCCCCTGGTCGGTCTGCCGCCCCGGCATGGTCGTCGGGGACTCCCGGACGGGATGGGCAAAGACCTTCAACACTGTCTATTATCTGCTGAAGCTGATGCTTCTCGGGAAAATCCGCGTCCTGCCGGTTAAAAAGGACAGGCCCCTTAACCTTGTGCCCGGGGACTATGTGGCCGACAGTGTGACCCGGATCTGTTTTCACGAGGCGGCGGAAGGAAAGGTGTTCCACCTGACATGCCCGGACCGAATGGCGCCGACGGCCGGTGAGCTGGCGGCCTATACCTGCCGCTTCGCGGAGAGGCAGTTGGACATCAAACTGCCCATGCCTCTCTTTGTGCCGACCGACGTGCTTAAAAAGACGGGGCAGAAGGCCGCGAAAACGGTGTCCGAAAGGAAAAAGGGGACGGTCACGAACTTGCTGACGCTGCTGCCCTACTTTTACAGTGAGCAGATCTTTGACCGCGCCAACACGGACCGTGTCTGCGGGCCGTATTCTTACAAATGGCAGGACTATATTGAAGGCCTGCTGGTTTTTGCGTGCCGGAAAAATTTTATGCGGCAGACGGAGCTGTCGGTGTTTGAGCAGGCGATGGTGAGGCGGAGCAGCACGCGCTATCCCATTCACTACTATGATGTGGCGGAAAAGGGCATGCGCTGCTATTCCGGAGCGGAAGCCAACGAGCGCATTGAGAAGGTATATGACGCTCTGTGGGCCTGCGGGATCCGCAGCGGCGACCGCGTCGCGCTCACCGGCATCAACTCGGTCAGCTATCTCGTGCTGGAGCAGGCCATCGGTCTTCTCGGCGCGGTGAGCGTCCCGATCTACTACACGACTCCGGCTGATGAGACGGCGATGCTCCTTAAAAAGAGCGGCGCCGGCTGGTTTTTCGTCGGTGATGTGAGAATGATGGAGCAGCTTGAGACGATCGAGACCGATGTAAAAATCGTCTCATTCTCAGCGGGACAGCGTGTCAAGACCGAGCGCGTCATGCGCTTCGAGGCGTTCCTTGGCATGGCAAAGGAGCGCGCCCCAAGGCAGCACCCGGACCCGGAGGCTCTGGCTACGATCCGCTACACGTCCGGCACGACCGGGGAACCCAAGGGCGTCATGTTCCGCTTCTGGCAGCTGAAATGGATGGGAGAGGTTCTGACAAATCTCCTGTCGTTTAAAGACCGCAACGATAAGATGTGCTATCTGTCATTCCTGCCGCTTAGTCACGTGGTGGAGGGCATTCTGGCATCGTACGCGCCGTATTTTGTCCTCGCGGATGTGGAATATTACTATCTGAATGATTTCGGAAAGCTCACGGAGGCGCTGCCGAAGGTGCGGCCGAATGTCTTCTTCTCGGTGCCTCGCTTTTACGAGAAGGTCTGGGATCAGGCGGTGTCAAACCGGCTCGGAAAGGCCTGGCTTGAGGCCGGGGAGGGCCCGGCAAAGCAGGCGATGGGAGCGGTGCTAAAAAGAGCGGTCCTTTCAAAGGCCGGACTCGATCGCTGCCGCCAGCTGATCGTCGGGTCGGCCCCTGTCAGTGAGCAGCTGCTTTTGAATTACAGAAAACTGGGTATCGAGATCTATAACGCGTACGGGCAGACGGAGGCCCCGCTCATCACGATCAACCGGCTGGGAGACAATGTGATTCCGACCATCGGAACGCCGCTGCCCGACACGACGGTCGAGGTCGCGGAGGACGGCGAGCTGATCGTGACGGGCCCGCAGGTCGCCGCGGGCTACTACGGACTTGAGAGCGAGACGATAGGCGGAGGCGTGCTGCGGACCGGAGATCTGGGCAGCGTCGATGAGGCCGGCCATATCACGCTTTACGGCAGAAAGAAGGACATGGTCATCACGTCCTACGGCAAAAATATCAGTATTCCGAAGATCGAAGAGCGGCTGAAGAATATTCCGGGCGTGGCGGAGGCCGTGCTGATCGGCGAAAACCGGCCCTACTGCACGGCGCTTCTTTGGCTGGAGGGTGACATTCCGGATCTCGCAGGCCAGATCGAGGCGATGAATGAGAGCCTGTCGCACCCGGAACAGATTCGAAAGTGGAGCGTCATTGATAAGCCGCTGAGTATTCAGGCCGGGGAGCTGACCCCGAATCTCAAGGTCAAGAGGGCCAATGTCGCGGCTCATCTGGCGGAAGAAATTGAGGCGATGTATCGGTGAGGGCGACAGTTTTCAGGGGCCTGCTGACCATTCTCGAAAAGCACACGCCGGACAGGATAGCGGCCATAGAGATTCAGATCCTTATGTCTGCGACGGAGCGGGCCTTCGGCCGCAGAGGGCCGGCGGTGTGGTTTCGGACGTCGCGCAGGGCGCTGAGCCTGTACGCGGCCTTTACGACCGCCTGTCTTCACGACAGTGGCGTTCGGCCGCAGGCAGATAGTCGGCTGCAGACAGTAAAGCGCGAGGCACTCAGGCGTGAGGCCCGAAAGCTAGGAAGTGCGATCCGGCGCATGACCGGATTCAGAAAAAAAGAGGATCTGACGCGGCTGATTTTTTACCTGTACAAGACGATCGGCATACGCATGAGCGGAGAGCTGCCGGGAGACATCACGGTGAGCCGGTGCTTTTTCAGCCATTGCTATACGCCCAGTGACTGCGCCGTGATGTCACTTATGGATGAGGGCGTCATCGCGGGCATCTGCGGGGGCGGCCGGCTCGTCTTTTCGGAGAGGCTCACGGAGGGGTGCGGACGCTGCCGCGCCTGCTTTACTCAGATGAGTGGTCATTGCGGTCGATGATTCTGACCGCTTAGGGAGGAGAGAATATGAATCATACCAGTACGCAAAAGACGGCCATTGTGATCGGAACCGGCGCCGGCGGCGCGATGATGGCGAAGGAGCTGCAGGGGCCCTATAAGGTGACGATTCTCGAGGCGGGCGGCAGCTTCAGGCCTTTTTCGTTCAACGTAAATAATCTGGCGAAACTCAGAAAAAGCGGCCTCTACTTTGACGAGCGGATGATCCGGATGCTGCTTCCGAATATGCTCGTCGAGAAGTCCCAGGATATGGTAATGGTCCGCGGCATCGGGCTCGGGGGAACGACGACACTGGCGACCGGCAACGCCGTGCGCTGTGACGGCGCACTGAAGGAGCTCGGCATCGATCTCGACGAGCCGTTTGAGGAACTCTATGCCTCTCTTCCGATCACGACGGAACACCGGCAGCACTGGTCGAAGGCGACCGAGAAGATGTTCGGTCTGTTTGAGAGAATGGGCCTGGAACCGCAGGTTACGCCGAAGCTTCTGCGGCATGCCGCCGGCTGTATCGAGTGCGGCCACTGCGCCATCGGCTGTCCGGTCGGGGTAAAGTGGGATACCCGGGAACTGGTCGATCAAGCTGTCGCGGCAGGGGCCGAGCTGATCACGGGGTGCCGAGTGACCGGGCTTGACATCGCAGGCGGAGTCGTGACAGGCGTTGAGGCCAGACACCGCGGAAAAAAGGAGACATACCGGGCAGACCTCATTGTCCTTGCGGCTGGCGGGTTCGGCACGCCGGTGATTCTTGAGAATGCCGGCATACCTGTCAGCCGGACTCTGTTTGTGGATCCTGTGCTCTGCGTGGCAGGGCCCCTGCCGGGAATCAGGCAGGACAGACAGATTCTGATGCCCTTTATAAGCCAGCAGGACGGCTGCATTCTCTCTCCCTATATGGACTATCTGAGCTTCTTTTTTAACCGCGACTGGAGAATGCCGATGCAGGATATCGCCAGCATCATGATCAAGCTCGCGGATGACGAGACAGGCAGTATCAGCGCCAGGGCGATCGACAAGCAGATGACGGCCTCCGATCAAAGGCGGATGGAGGAGGCTGTCCTTATTTGCCGGGAGATTTTGAGGCATATGGGCGTGCCCGACGACCGGCAGTTCCTGGGGACGCTTAACGCCGGCCATCCCGGCGGCATGCTTCCGCTGACCGCCCGGGAGAAGGACTCGCTCCATTCTCCGGTGCTGCCTGACAACCTCTACGTCGCGGACGCGACGATCCTGCCGCGATCGATGGGCAATCCGCCGATCCTGACGATTATGGCGCTCGCAAAGAAGATTGCCGGGAGGATCAGATCATGATTTATATCGGCTGTCATCTGTCTGTCGCAGACGCAGGTCGTGGACGGTGAGAAAGTTCAGGAAGTCACGATCCGTTACAACTTCGTGGGCGAGATCTCAGAATAAACACATACCCTCTTTGTTTGGAACTTAGATCCCGGATGAAGGGGGTATTTTTCTGTCGAAATTTGAATTCATCACTTGACCATATGGAAGGGACCTCCATATCTATAAATAATTTAGAAGTGAATGAACTTATTTATATCACTTTGTCACGTACAAATTATCGAACCGGCCGGGGGATAAAATAATCATTACAGAAATATTATCTCAAGGATGCTTTATAATGTTTGTCAGATCATCTATGTGGTATGATTTACATGTGTTGGCAGTTTTTAGATGCAAAGGATTTTAGTTTAAAACTATGAAAATTATTATATCACCTGCTAAAAAAATGAATATGGATACTGATAAACTGGACTATAAGGATATTCCCGTATTCCTTGAACAGACAGAATATATCCTGTCCTGGCTCCGTGATCATTCACTATCAGAACTTCAAAAATTGTGGGGCTGTAATGAAAAAATAGCAAAGCAGAATTATGAACGTATCAGGAATATGGATTTACGCAGTAGTTTAACCCCAGCGATCATATCATATGAAGGTCTTGCATATCAATATATGGCACCGGCAGTGTTTGAGAGGAGTTCCATAGATTATGTTCAGGAACATTTGAGGATACTATCGGGATTCTATGGAGTACTGAAGCCTTTAGATGGAGTGACACCTTATAGGCTTGAGATGCAGGCAAAGGCTGCTATAAATAGCCACAAAGATTTATATGAACTTTGGGGGAAGAGGCTTTATAATGAAGTAAGAGATGAAACCGGAATTATCATTAATCTTGCGTCTAAGGAATATTCAAAATGTATAGAAAAGTATCTGAGACCGGATGATACATTTATAACTGTAACTTTTGGCGAGACTGCAAATGGAAAGCTTGTGACAAAGGGAACATATGCAAAGATGGCACGTGGCGAGATGGTAAGGTTTATGGCAGAAAACATGATAGAAGATCCAAATGAGATAAAGACCTTTGACCGTCTTGGATATGTTTTCATGGATGAGCTATCTAACAGTGATGAACTGGTATTTGAAAGAAGAAAATGATTTTACGTTTTTTGGAGTTACTATGTTTAGCATTTTTCCAAAGAGAAAACCAAATATCCCGGCATATGACTACGATCCCGAAAAAGAGATACCTGTGATCCGTGCTTCAATATGCAATGGTGAACAGGTTGCAGGATTTAAGGATAAAAAGACAGGGGCGTTTCATGAGTTAATGGTTATTCGTGGCGAAAAGGATATTGCAGAATTCAAAAATGCCTTTAGTCTTAAGGATATTAAGAAGGAGTATTGAACCATGGAAACAAGACATTACGTTGTGGTAAGCATCGACGGTGATTATGCAAATCTTAGAAGGATAGATATTGAGTCTGATGATCTTATGCTCGTTGCAAGGGCATTGCTCCCGGAGGATATCAAAGAGGGAAGCCTGCTTAAATATGAGATGCTGGAATACTCTATTGAATGATGATAAAGCCTGAATAGTTTGTGGATTTAGATGCTATAAAAAGAACGGAGGCAGTATGGTGGATACATTTGAATATGGAAGCCCGGATGCAGATATAGTTCTTATACAGCCTGTAGATGAATACGAACTGTCATCCATTGAAAACGAGGTAAATGAGATAATCCGGCTTTCAAATAAGGACTTCCATTTTATTGCTGTTAAGATTGAAAACTGGAACAGGGATCTTTCTCCATGGAAAGCCAAAGCTGTTTTTGGAAAAGAAGATTTTGGCGATGGTGCAAAGGGAACTCTTGACCGGATATTGAAGCTCTGTACTGACAAGGATAAGCAATATATCTTCGGAGGATATTCTCTTGCAGGGTTATTCTCCTTATGGGCTTCTTATCAGACAGACACATTTAAGGCTGTAGCATCAGCATCTCCGTCTATGTGGTTCCCGGGATTCATCGCTTATATGAAAGATAATGAGATCAAAACAGATGCTGTTTATTTAAGTCTCGGTGACAAGGAAATGAATACCCGTAATCCGGTCATGGCAACAGTAGGAGACTGCATAAACGGGGCATATAAATATTTAAAAGAGAAAGGCCTCGATGTTTTCCTTGAATGGAATAAGGGCAATCACTTTAAGGATGCTGATATAAGAACTGCAAAGGCGTTTTCATGGGCACTGGAAAGGATGGTAGAAAAATGATAACGAGAGAAGAAGCTTTTAATTTGCTGAAAAAATACAATAAGGATCCGTTCCATATCCAGCACTCACTGACAGTGGAAGCAGTTATGAAGTGGTATGCAAAAGAACTAGGATATGAGGATGAAGAAGATCGCTGGGGCATTGTAGGACTTCTCCACGACATTGATTTTGAGCTGTACCCGGAGGAACACTGCCTTAAAGCGGTATCCTTACTAAGGGAAGGAGGGGTAGATGAGGGTATCATCCATTCTGTCTGCTCACATGGATATGGGATTACTGTACCTTGTGGTGTGACAATAGACGTTGAACCTGTACACGAGATGGAAAAAGTACTGTTTGCAACAGATGAACTTACAGGACTTATATGGGCTGCGGCACTTATGAGACCATCCAAGAGCACAAAGGACATGGAATTAAAGTCCCTGAAAAAGAAGTATAAGAGCAAGGGTTTTGCCGCCGGATGTTCCCGGGAAGTGATCGAACGTGGCGCCGAACAGCTAGGATGGGAGCTTGATAAACTCCTTGATATGACGATGAAAGCAATGGCCGAAAGTGAAGATACGATTAATACAGAAATGGCAGCTGAGAAACATAAATATTAAAATTTGAATATATATATACAAATTAAAAGACGAAATTAATTTATTAATTTTAACTAAAGTTGTTGCAATTTAAATAATTTATAGTATAATTAGTATTGTAAAGAGGAGATGAGAAAAGAAAGGAACCAGAAAAAACGGTTCGCTTCTCTTTAAGCTAAGATCCAACCTAGATCTTAGTTGGGCAAACCCGGAGAAATCCGGCGACGCAAAACTACAGG
>JAGAXP010000245.1 GCA_017940955.1 Oribacterium sp. | reverse complement strand
TGCATATCCTTTCAACACCGAGTCTACGACATTATCAAGAATATCTTGCTTGCTTGCGAAATGGCTGTACAGAGATGCCTTGCGAATACCTACCGCATCTGCGATCTGTGAGATGCTCGTAGCTTCATATCCGTTTACTGAGAACAAATCGAGCGCGACATCCAGTATCTCATCCCTTGTATTGCCCTTCTCCATAGCTTCCCTCCAGTAGCAAACATTACGATACAACTATTCATATCATAACTACCGTTCGGTCGTTAGTCAACACTCATTTTACGAAATGATCCGATAATACTTATTCCTGCTGTATCTTGATGCCACACAATCACCTATTGCGGTTTCTGATTGACCGCCGTTTCTCAAAAGACAAAAATATATCCGCACTGATACGAAGAAACATACACTCGGTATAATCAGTGCCGAAACCCAGATTCATGTGACGATCCCTGTACATTATAGGCAAATATTATTATCTCCATTGATTTTTTGTATGCAAAACGGTAATGCTATAGGCTGATTGTATGAGTATAAGTACAATGAGCCGAAGTTATATGTAATATAATCCCTTCATACCATGGTAAAAATTTAACAATCATATCGGGAAACCGACTTTTGTATCATTATTTTTGAGGGGGAAATCAAAAATGAACAAGTCAATGCTTCGAACAGTAGCTGTTGTTTCAGCACTGTCCATTACAGGTTGTGCATCTACTTCTGTACCGGTTGCTACTACTGCGGCTTCAGAGGCTTCTGCAGAGGCAGCAACTTCAGCTGCAGCAACAGAGGCTGCTGAATCATCTTCTTCTCTTACTGACGGTACATATACCGCTAAAGCAAAGGGAATGGATGGAGACATTACCGCTGAAGTTGTAGTAAAGGATGGAAAGATCGCAGAGATCAATTACACAGAGCAGAATGAGACTGCAGGTGTAGGTGATAAGGGTATAAAGCTTATGGCCGATTCCATCATTGAGCATCAGTCACTGGCTGTTGATGCTATTTCCGGAGCAACTATTTCAAGTTCTGCTGTTCGTATGCTTGTAAGCGATGCTATAGAGCAGGCAGGCGGAGATGTTTCTGAATGGAAGAACCGTGAAGTCAGTGTAGAGGTTAAGGATGAGACTCTTGACTGTGACGTTGTTGTTGTAGGTGCCGGCATCGCTGGACTTGCAGCTGCCCAGAAAGCCAGCCGTGAAGGTGCTGATGTTATCGTGGTTGAGAAGCTTGCCTTCGGCGGTGGAACATCTATCTTCTCATCAGGATCATTTATCGCAGCTGATACAGCTGAAGGTGTTCCTGAGCTTGTTGAGAAATGGGTAAAGCGTAACAAGATTACAGAAAGAAATCCTCTTGATATGGATAAGATCAACACAGCCTGCGCAGTATCTCCTGATGTTCTTGAGCTTCTTACTGCAGCTAATGTTGACTACAAGCTTAACGATGAAGGAACTATGGTTCCCGCAGCTTCAGAGCAGGCAAAGAAGAACGCCGAAAACATTCACCTTGCAACAGCTCAAGTTAAAGTAAAGGGCGGCCAGGCTCTTGTAAATCAGCTTGAGGATGACCTTGTTGAAAATGGTGTTCCTATTTACTTCAACACAAAGGCAACAAAGCTTATCACAGATTCTGAAAAACATGTAACCGGTGTTGTTTGTGAGTCAAAGACAGGTACAAAGACCATTAATGCAAAGGCTGTAGTTCTTGCCTGTGGTGATTATGCATGGAATGACGATCTCACAGCGGAGCTCGCTCCGGATGCACTCCATAACTTCACTTCAACTGCTGTTTCCAACACAGGTGACGGTATCAATATGGCTGTTGAAGTTGGTGCAGTTAAGTCAGCATTTGGTGAGTCAATGAGTGGATGCTTTGCACCGGATCCTTATGATATGCCTGTTGTAGGTCAGCCAAATAACAGCTATCCCTTCGAATGTCTCCTTCTTGACAACAAGGGCAACCGTCCTGTATCTGAAGCTCTCGGAGTTCACGACCAGATGATCTACTTCATTAACGAAGGGGAAGCTGATTACGGTTGGGTTGTCATGGATCAGGAGATCGCTGACAAATTCCTGAAGCTTTCGGAGTATCTTGAGAGAACCTCTGAGGGTTCTGTTATTCAGGCATATAAGGAGGATTCCATCGAGACCCTTGCCAAGGATATGAACCTTGATCCTGCAACAGTTCAGGCAACAGTTGATCAGTACAACAAGCTTTGCGAGGCAGGCGAGGACACAGATCACGGTAAGGATGCCCAGTATCTTTCAGCTATAGATGCAGGTCCTTTCTACGCTGTAAAAGAGTATGACCTTACAAGAGGAAACTACGGCGGAATCGAAACAAACCTCGCAGGTGAGGTAACTGATAAGGATGGTAATGCTATCCCCGGTCTTTATGCTGCAGGTATCATCAGCTCAGCAGGTTTCTTCGGTGATTACTACCCAGGCCGCGAGGCTCTTGGAGTAGGCGCTTACATGGGCTTTATTTCAGGTGAAAATGCTGCTAAATATGCTGCACAGTAATTAAAAATTTATCACAAACGGGATTTTCGCTTTGGATGAATCACCCAGGCGAAAGCCCTGTTTTTTTGTTTGTATTGTACCAAATCGCCAGCGCGATGGTTATTCTACACAGAGAGCTGTGGTTTTCTTTATTTATAAATATCATAGCAAATCATGTGAGAAAAATGTACATATTAAAGAACATATATTCCCAAGTATATTTTGCTTTTTTTGAAAAGATTATTCATGTTATAATTATCTATCATTTAAAATAAGTGTTATCCCAAAAACGTTTTAATTAAAGGATTGATACAGCATAGATGAATTACGAACAAAACAACGGTCAGAAGAACTTCTTTCTTGAGATGGAGAATCATCAGATCTCTGCACAGGAGTTTTTCTGCCCCTTCATGCTTGAAGCATTGGAAAGAAACTTCGGACTGGATAAAGTCATAATCATGTATTTCGACACTCACGGACATTTTCTTTCCATGACGGACAAGGATGGCCAGCTTAATGATGATGAAGGGCATTTGTATCTTGAGCATATGGATCAGGATAAGGTTCGAAAGCTTATATATGATTCAGCGGTAAGCGACCATTTAACCTACTTTGATACGGACCCGAGACTCTATCGGGCTAGCGATATACTTTCAGACTATGAGAATTCCGGATATACCGGCTTTCTTGAAAAATGCTTTAAGGCTCACTACAGCCTGACTATGGCCTTCGGCATCAATGCATACATCCAGCTCCTGTTTTTGAGAAGCGCTGAGGATGGCGATTTTACCGATGACGATATATCGTATTTCAGGGACATATACTCATATATCGCCATGTCCTATAAAAATTTCAAAAAATATGAGCAGGTCAGGATCATTTCCAGGATACAGGGAGAGATCATCGCCTCCGGAGAAAAGGCTTATCTCATCACAGATGATTTTATGCATGTGCTTTTCCATAGTGACGATGCGGTGAAAAAACTTGAGGAGCTTATGGGAAACGGCTCTGTCGGAAACATTGATCCGGATACGCCCTGCAGCTGGCTTCCGTTTCTTCTCGGCATGAGTGATGATGACACTTCCGGAGTACATAACAGAACTATCAAAAACTATATCTACACCATACATGATTACCCGAAAAGCTATTCCAACGGAATAGTGGATATGTATCACTGGATAACCATACATAAAAAAAAAGTACCTGATATGACTTTGGAGGATAATGCTTCGGTTTCGACTGTAGCAACAGCATATCTTAAGGAGCTTACCAAAACAGAACATAAGGTGGCTTCTTTTATGGCAAAGGGCTACACCTACAAGGAAATAGCCGCCGAAATGATGATAAGCTACCACACCGTGAAGAAGCACGTTGAAAACATATATGAAAAGTGTCATGTAAACAGCAGATACCAGCTGATAAAACTGTTTTCCAAAAGAAATATAGGTTGATAAACGCTTTTCATCACTATTTGTGCTGCTGACAAAAGGCGGAGAAATGGAGTTTTTATGAAGTATAAAATGATAGCTCTGGACCTGGACGGAACACTTACGAATTCACAAAAGGAAGTTTCAGAACATAATAGGGAAGCATTGAAAAAAGCTGCTGATAAGGGAGTTCATATAGTGCTGGCTTCCGGCCGTCCGTTGGTCGGGATCCTGCCGGTGGCCGAAATGGTGAACCTTAAAGAAACAGGTGGATATATGCTGGCCTTCAACGGTGCCCATATCGTGGACGGACGCACCGGTGAAACCTTCATGCAGACAACATTACCGGAAGAATTTTATCCGGACATCATAGACTATGGGAAGCTGTTTTATGATGTGACGATCTTAACCTACACCAAAAAGGGCATCGTCACTCTTGATGGCCAAAACCCCTACGCTCAGCTTGAGGCAAAGATAAACCGTGTGCCTCTCATGCAGGTTCCGGATCTTTACGCTGCACTTGACGGTCCTGTATGCAAATTCCTTTGCGTAGGTAACTATTCACATCTCAGGGAAATCCAGTTAATGATAAAGGCGGAGTACGGAGATAAGATCAATGTCTTCTTCTCGGAAACCTATTTCCTCGAGATAGTTCCGAACGGCATAGAAAAAGCAGCCTCCCTAAAGAAGCTGCTTGATAAGCTTGGTCTTAAACGCGAGGAGCTCATTGCCTGCGGAGACGGCTTAAATGATATCACCATGATAGAGTTTGCCGGCCTCGGCGTCGCCATGGAAAATGCTCAGGACGCTCTGAGATACCGCGCCGACTACATTACCGACACCAATGATGCCGACGGTGTCGCGGAAGTGATAGAAAAATTTATTTTGGAAGAGTAATACCCTTTACATTAAAGGCGGCTCACTTACCGAAAGCTCTTCTATTTTCACGCTCTGATCTTCACTGACGACTACCTTATAGTTTGCATCAAAATTATCTGCTATGGGTGAGCGTGCCTCTATACGCATATCTGTTTCACCGGGTTTTATACCGGTAAATGTGAATACCTCATCATATCCGGCACCTGTCATCATTTCATGATCTTCACTGGCATACTTTCTTACAGCAGAATAGGATACAATGCTTTCGTCCTCTATGATCACATTAAATTCCGGCCCGCCTCCGTCAAATGATTCAAACCTTAAAGTTGCAGTCTTATCAATCATTTCCGTATCTCCTACGGTTGTTTCCTCTGTTGTTTCATCTTCTGTTTCCTGAGTTGTTTCAGCTGTTTCTTCACTTTTCTCAGTCTCACCTGTCCAGTCGATGATTCCTCCAAACTCATAAACATTCCTATATCCCATATCAGCAAGTTTCTGTGAAGCCTCTTTACTTCTCCGTCCACTGCGGCAGTAAACGAGAATGATCTGCTCAGGATCGGGTAATTCTTCCGGAGGATCGTTTTCTATATTTTCATTTGGTATAAGTATGGCTCCGGGAATATGCCCTTCGTCATACTCATCCTGTCTCCTCACATCAACGATAACATGACCGTCATCCTGTTCCATCATTCGTTTCGCTTCATCCTGGGTTATATTTGTATAATAAAACGTCTGAATCATACCGTCGCCGTCCATTATCCGGTCCCTTGATTCACATCCCGAAAGCATAATCAAGACACTCCCCGCAATTGCCATCAAACACTTTCTGAACGACCTTCTCATAAAATCCCTCCACCATGTTTTATCATAAACGTTAGAATTCCTAATCCTATTATAAATGTCTGACCGGTATGTCAGCGACCTGATCCACCGGGGACGGTTCTCGCCGGCGAGAACCGTCCCCGGTGGATCACTAAGCTCTGTCATTCACTCAATGCAAACACCATGTCAAAGCAATCTTTATCTTCTTCAAGCTTTGACTTGCTTCCAGCCATCACGAAGTGACCGTCATTAATCATTTTTTCAATTATGTCCGCCGCCACCGTTTTATCTTCAATTGCAGCCTTTTTCATATCTTCGGATATATACAGTAAATTGTCCGGATCTATTCCCGCAAAATAATTATAGATACCGGAATCCGCACGACTGATATCACCCATCGGGACCGCGATCTTTTGGTATGCGGAAACTGTGTATGTATCAAGATCCTCCTCCGTGAGATCCATTTCTCTGAGTATTGCCGGAGTCTCATCCACAGCCTCCATGGTTGTTCTGCAATTAGGATCGTTTATTGTACCCATACCAATCTGTTTTTTACTGATAATATAAGTCAGATTCGCACCATATGCACCATTCCTGTATCTCATTTCAGGAATAATGTATCTGTCGTTAAGCGCCTCAAAAAAAGGAAGGTATCTGCCCCTGAACTCAGCCTCATCCAAAATAATCCCGCCACGTAATGACTGCAAAGGGTTGCTTACAATGATGCCTATCCGCTTTTCGGAAGGGATTCCATAATCATAGGACTCCCGGTAATCTTCAACTATACCGGATGGGATTCTGTCTATAAGTTCCTTACCTTCACTTTTTATTTCAGAAATACCCTCCGGTGAAGCGGCTATCCCCATGATCATATGGTCACTATGCCATATCTTATCACGGACGTTTTCCATCTTTTCTGCCAATGCTTCGATCGCTGCATCATCTTCTGAGAGTGCAGTTTCCTGACCGGTAAGATATTCATGCATGCCTCTTATGATGTAGTACTCAAACCCTGTACTTACACCTTCAAGAGCCCTGGAAAGGATTAATGCTGCATTATCAGAACTTATATTGGAAGGATCATAGCTGTTTTTAAGTAATCGAACTATTTCCAGCACTTCATCTTTTTTGTAATCTGATTTTGTCAGCATCTCCTCCATCAGACTGAGATTATTACTGAAATCCTTTGTAAATCCTCCCAGTGATATCTCCAGATACAATCTGTTGAAAGGTTCTTTAAAACCTTCTCCGGTCAGGTCTGTACTTATGCTTCCATTTAAGCTGCTTTCTCTGTCAAATTCCTCCTGAGATCTTACTTTTGTAGACGTATTGCCCAAAAGGTTTAAATATAGTACAAGGTCATAGAGTTCTTCCTGCCTAAGAGTTGAAGTGTCAAAAAGGAAACTAACGTCATAGATATCTTTCTGATCAATCGGTACAGCTGCCACCGTACATTCTCCGAGATTTGTAATCTCCGGAGTATCATATATTACCGGCTCAGGCAGATCGGATACACTTATCACTGTATTTTTGTTAGTAATGTTTTCCTCACTCCATTCATCAAAATCTTTAGTATCATCTATCAGTTTAAGGAGCTCAGATTCCGACATATCAGCTTTTAAGTTCTTTAAATAATCCTCTATTTCCTGTTCTTTCTTTTCCGCAAGCCCAGGTTTTTCCTTACAGTAAACCAGAGCTTTACGGTCCACCTCCATAAGCTTCTTTGCAAGCTCCTTCACTCTGGTCTGCCCCGAATCCTGTATGAATTTTTCAAAGACCGCTTCATCTGTTTCCATGACCATTGGATCTCCGGTTCTTGTCCAGGGTACGGCAATTGCTTCGGAAAGAGTATCTATGAAGGTTACATTCTCTCTTTCAAAGGCATCCTGCAGTTCTCTTCTTTTTATTACAACATCATAAATTTCCTCGGGAAATCCATTTCGTGAAACTTCAGAAAGACTGTCATCAAAAATTTTCTTTATTACATCCTTATCAATGTCGTCTCCCTGAGTGTTAAGTATCACCTGATAAGTAGGATACCAGGCGCTGTATGGAGATAACCCTTGAACCACCTTCCATTGAAGCCCTGTTTCTTTTACGTCCTTCATAAAAGTTGAAGAGGAATCCATCATGAGAGCCTCGAACAAAAGCAGTTCACGTTCTTCTTCAGGAGTAAATCCGGAAAGATCAAAAGCATACGTGACCCTGTTCTGATAGCCGATTGTATCATCCTCATAAACCGGAATGTCATATTCGGTTTCTACATAACCTTCAGAAACAGCTATTTCCGGGATATTTACAGGTTCTTCTTTTTCAGGATACTTTGTAAGATATTCCGAATCCAGATATTCAAGCACAGCCTTATAATCCATGTCTCCGTAAAGAATGATCAGGGAATTATCAAATCTGTAATATGTCTTATATACTTCCTGCAGATTACTATAGTTTAAGTTCTCAAGATCCGTATAGCATCTACCCACGACATTACTCATTATCGAATCCGGATAAAGGCTTTCATTTATTGCATATATGGAGACTTCTGATCCGTCTGTCAGTCCTCCCATGTCTTCCGAAAAAACTATTCCGTTGAGTGTTATGGGGTCATCAATGTTATACAACTGATATCTTAGTGCTTCACGTTTAAAGAAGTTTTCATTTTCAAGTATCTTTGGAGAGGTCATGCAGCTCATATAGCCATCCAGAAGCTTTATAAACTGACCCTGACTTAATGTACTGAAAAGGTATGAAGTACAGGTGTTGAATGTAAAAGCATTGATGTACGTATTGTAGGTAGTATTTGCCATATCAAAGAAAAGATCCGTAGCCGGATATTTTTCCGAAGCCGCAAGTATGGAATGCTCGAAAATGTGCGGTATGTCGGCATTATTCAGCTGCGGAACCCTGTAGCTTATATCAAAGCCCAGTTCCTTATCATCATTCCTTATAAGGTATACTGTGGCTCCGCTGGTATTATGTTTAAGGACGGCAGTTTCAGCCCTAAGAGACTTTACAGAACCTGTCCTTTCCACCGTATAATCGAGATAGCTGCTGCCTTCAACGAAAAGATCCTTTTGATATTCCTCATCCACTTCTTCCGAAAGATAAGGGTACCCATTCTCATCCTGCTCTACAGTCTGTCTTTTTACTTCTTCAGTCTCCGGGGCAGTTTCTTCGCTTCCCGTAACAGTCTCATTGTTTTCCTTTTCCGCTTCGGTTGTTTCTTCGGACACAGTCTCAGAAACAGGATTTGCCTCAGGCACAGAGGTTGCCTCACAGCCCGCCATGGTGACAATAACCGATATCACCATGATAAATCCTATAATTTTCCTGTTAATAATATGAATTGTTTGATGTCTGCTTTTTAACATCATGTTTCCGCCTCATTCATTATTGCGTCAACATCAGCCCCGACTATATCAAGCCCCACTGCTTTTATGAGCTCCACTTCTTTGATTCCATAGAAACTCTGGGCAAGAGCTTTTATGTATCCGAATCCGTATTCTTCCGGAACAAAAGTTCCACCTGCAGTCATAACATAGTAGAGCTTCTTCGCTTTGCACAGTCCCTTAGGAATCCCCTCAGGTGTATATTCAAACGTTATTCCCAGAACATTTATATGCTCTATGTACTGCTTAAGCACAGCGGGGAATGACAGATCCCAGTAAGGTGCCGCAATAACGATAGTTTCTGCTGCCGCAAACTGTTTTGCCAAAGAAAAGTAATCATCCCCAAATTGCCGCGTGGCTATCAGACTGTCTCTTTTCTTTAAAAAAGCTTCATCTGTCTTCGGAAAGACCACATCCTCCAGCCTGACCTCCACCCGGTCTCCTCCGATTTTTTCAAGCAGCTTCTCCGCAAGGTGCCTTGTTCTTGATTCACCGCGTACACATGCATTTACCAATAAAACCATAGAAAACCTCCCGGTATATTCACCCTATCTACTATTATGTCAATCATATGAAAATCTGATCGGCTATTTTAAATCAGAGCTTTATTCAACGGTGATTACCGCGAAAACATTTATCCCGTTTCCTTTGCCGAATTCCGTCAATTCTTCTCCGCTTGTTGCGGTGATGCCTATATTCTTTTCATCGGTTTTAAGCATTGCCGCAAGACTTCTTCTCATCTCAGGAATCCTGGGAGTGATGCGTGGGCGTTTGCACTCAATGGAAATTGACAGGTGAGATATGTTTCCCTCCAGATCCTTAAGTCCTTCCTCGAGATATACCCTGCTGTCTGTGATTCCGTTTTTCAGAAACTCTTTGGTTTTTGGTCCAAGCACATCCACTGTTGTGATGCCTGATATAGCTCTTGTGACTGCATGAAGTATCACATCTCCGTCACTGTTGGCAAGTAGTGGCTGTTCCCCTTCAAAAACAACACCTCCAAGTATCAGAGGCTTATCTGAATTACTGTCATCAAAACGATGTGAATCCTGTCCGATTGCTACTTTCATAAATACTTACTCCTCTTTTATTAATGCTGTATTAAGTCTTTATAGCTGACATACTGATGCAGATTAAACTGACTCTGTAAACTCGTATTTTTTGCCGTCTATCTCTGACATACATATGCCGGTCTATCCGGTCCCCTTCATTTAATTCCGGCTTTCACGAATCTTCTTTATAAGAAGTGTTGTTGAAACCCCTTTTGTTTCCTCAACTTCATGTATTTCTGTCCCTATCTCGTTGTAGAGTTTCATGAGGATATCCGGAAGCTTCTTTGATGGTTTAATGAGCACATCAGGCCTTAAATCCGAAACCAGCTGATAATATCTCAGATACTGCATCCTGTCTTCCTCCGGAACATCAGGGATGCCCGCATCTATCTTCCTGTCGGCAATCAGGGTATAGTCCACATACCTTATGGCATCAACTATGGATGCCCGCTGTTGCTCATCCTCGATGGGTCTGTCCGGTCCCTTAAGTTTTATTGCCTCATCGCACTTAACAAGGACAACAAGAATATCCCCCAGGGCCTTTGCACGACGGATCATATTGAGATGTCCCATATGAAAAAGGTCAAAAGTACCTTTAAGCATCACTATTTTTTTATCCGGATTTTCTTTTCTGATACGACTTAAATCTTCGTAAGTTATAATCATAATTCTTATTCCTTTCCATCTTGTTATTCTGTTTAATCCCAGCTTTTGCCACTGGTTTCACATATATAGTTGTCAGCCCGATAGTTTCAATCAGTTTTGCTGCTGTTTTTGCATCTATAGTCATCAGCCTGATAGTTTCAATCAAAAAACTCTTTCAGTCCCCTAAGCTTCTCTTTTATTTTCTCACGTTCATCATTTAAAAGATATTTACGGGCATCAGCCACATGCAGTTCCCTGAGCTCCTGAGATATGCCCTGGTGTTTCATGGGGAAAAGACCGCTTCTCAGATATCCGAAGGCATCACACAGATCCTTGACTGCATTAAATTTTTCATTATCACCGTCTTTAATGTCAAAGTAACAGCGTAACTCCAGCTCATAAAAACGTTCCATATCCTCAGGAGTCAGTCCATGATGGGCTTTTCTTCCCGGAATGAAACTAAGATGTGCCCGGCATGCCATACCTGCAAGGTCAAATATGGGATGTCCGTATCCTATATCGGCCATATCTATAAGGATCAGTTCTCCGTTTTGGTAGAGTACATTGTTCTCATGATAGTCGCAGTGCACCAGAGTATCCCGGTCAGGAACCTGATCCAGCATATACTTCATGAAATCGTACTCATCCTCTGTATAGAAATCCTTCATTCCTTCAAGCCAGTCCATCCAGGTTTCCTTCTCTGATACAAAGCCACTGTCAGGATCCATATGGGTTTCATGAATCTGTTTTAAAAGTTTGGTAAACTGTACTGCTGTCTTTTCAAATTCTTCAGGATGCTCCGTAATATAACGCCCTACTGTATCCGCCTGTATCAGCTCAAATACTACTCCGAATCTGTCATTCACCCGAACGAGATCAAATGGTATTGCGGTGGGGATTCCTTTAACAAAGGAATTTCGTGCAAGATCCATTTCATGGCGGATCCTGTTTATAGGGATAGTCGGTTCATAACATTTGATTATGGTCTCCGGATCCAACCTGTATACATGACTGCTCCTTCCGGCACCGATCATCTCACAGCCTTCTACCGAAAGACTTCGGAGCCTTAATCTCACATCCATGAGATCTGTAAATCCGGTAACCTGAAAAACGGAATACACATCCTGAGATACATTTTCTATAGGTATTTTTTCGCCTTTACTTTTAATGGCTTTTAATAAAACCCTCAACCCCATGCTGCTAATGTAAGTGAGTTTTTCCGCATCAAAACTGAGTGAGCATCCCGGATGCTCATTCAGGGCTTTTTCGATTTCCAGGCTGCAGGCTTCTGCATTATCTGTAGACATCTTTTCCGGAAGAACTATGTTAATCACTTTATCAAAAACTGAAATCTGCAACTATATCACCCTTTCCTTCAAAATTTATTTCTATATTATACTATAATACTATTTAATATTTCTATGCTATTTAAGCACCTATTTTGTGATGATATGAACTGTTACAGAGGTGAGTTTAAGCAGGGTTCTGCATTTGTAAAGAAAATCATTGATGTTACAATCAGATGATGATTTTTTGCGGCATCGGTGGTAAACTAGTTTACGGAGTGGTTTGTAGGCCCTGATCATCTGAACCCCTCCGTCATATATCAAAAAAACATTTACAAAACCGGGAGGTACATTATGGCAGATTTAATGTCAAAGGATTTTGATGCAGTCAAGGAATTGGGACTTTGTGTCCTTCATGTAGGTATCAATGCAGACGGTGAAGAAGATGCTTTACGAATTGCAGATGAATTCCACACTCTGATGGGCTTTCTTCCACGGGTTGGTAACAGCTCTATCTTCGCTTCTGATCTCATCGAGATCATGAAAAAGGATGGTCCCGGAGAGAAAGGGCATATTGCAATCGGTGCTCACGATGTTGCAAAGGCTGCCAAATTTTTTGAAATGAGAGGCATGGGAGTAAAGAAAGATAGTGCCGCCTACAATGAGGACGGCACCATGAAGTTCATCTATCTTGATAAGATGATCGCAGGTTTCGCTATACATCTTAAGCAGTATTGATTTTCTTTGCAGGAAAAGGCCGCAGATTCTTCATTCGGACTGCGGCCTTTCCTGTGTTTGATTTTTCAGGATACATCCCGGTTCAGGTTCACAGAAGCATATAAACATGGATGTAACGGATGCCAAGACAAACCTTCTGGACTCTTTCATTTATGCCGCCGAAATGGAGATTAACATGAAATACTTAAAATATATACTGCCGGTATTTATACTCGTACTAATTCTATTTCTTATTTTGAAATGTCCAGATCCAGAGCAGTCAGCAGCTCCTGAAAAGGAAATATTATCATTCGAAACCACCATATGTGTGGCAACGGACATTCATTATATAGCGCCGGAGCTGACGGATGACGGGAAATATTTCACAGAGCTGATTGAGAATGCCGACGGAAAATCCATGCAGTACTGTGAGGAGATAACTGATGCCTTTGTGGATGAAATCATCAAAATAAACCCGGAGGTACTTATCCTGTCCGGAGATCTGACCTTTAACGGCGCAAGGGCAAGTCATGAAGGTTTTTCTCAAAAACTGAAATCCATCGAAGAGGCAGGGACTATAGTTCTGGTTATACCCGGAAATCATGATCTTTACAGTCGCGGAGCGGCATGTTTTGAGGGCGACGGTTATACCATGGTTGATAATGTTTCTGCCGAAGACTTTTCGCAAATCTACAGAGATTTTGGCTATGACGAAGCATTAGCCCGGGATGATTCATCACTTAGTTATATTACTGAGCTTGACTCAGGAGTAAGAGTTCTCATGGTGGATGTCAACACAAAGGAAGCACCCGGGGAACTCAAGGGCGAAACGCTTACATGGATAAAGAATCAGCTTTTAGATGCCAAAAAATCCGGGAAACAGGTGCTGGCCGTAAGCCATCAGAACCTGATCCCGCATAATCCGATGTTTACTGATGGATTTGTTATAGGACAGTATGAGAAACTTTGCGAGCTTTATGAAAAATATGGTGTGCGCTGTAATCTGAGCGGCCATATGCATATACAGAATATAGCCGAGAGCGAATCGGGACTTAAAGATATAGCGACTTCTTCACTTATGGTGGCTCCATGTCAGTACGGGGTTATAGAATTTAGGGGAGATAAGGCTTCTTACCATACCGAAAAGCTTGACTTTGAACACTCGAAAGATGCCGAAAAATTCTTTAAAGATACTTCAACTATGATGCTGAAAAGGAGCATTGCTGAGCCTGATAAAGAACTCAGCAATTTCTTTGCAGAAGTAAACTCCGCTTACTTTTCGGGACGTAAAGATACGATAAAATGGAATGAGAAAGCCTGTGAGGCTATAACTCAGAAAGCACCATTTGTGGGGCTTTATCTTCAGACTGTTTATGATGACGGATTTCGAGATGACACAAGATGTGAGTTTTAGCTTATGATTCTGCGCCGTATCTGACTACAATTTTCTGAACCATTAAAAGAGATCCAGTGAACTATCAAGATATATCTCTTCCCGCACTTTTAGCTGATACTCCGGTTTCGTCATATAGTAAAGCAGAAACTCCAGGATTAATGCACTGCCCAAACTTCGGCCTTCTATTTTAAATTCAAAGAAGCCCTTAGGGGTATATACATTCTTTATATCTTCAAGACCTATGAACCCGGGATTTTTCATGGCCTCCGAGAAACGATAACCATACTCTGCATCCGGCGAAACACAGATATGATCTTCACAATCTTCTCCGAGACTTTTTCGACTGACGTTTTCATAACATTTTTTTCTGTCGTAGCAGCCAAACCAGCAACATTCATTGCATAAGAATTCAACTTTTTGTTTCTGTGATTCGGTAAGAGTATTCAGGTCATCAAACCTTTTATTCAATCTGAAATCAGGAACTACATATCGAAATTCTTCTCTGTTAAGTTCGATCCTTAAATCCTCAAAGTCAGTCAAAACCTTAGTAGTTGATGAGACGAAATAAAATCCCTGATAATTTTTCTTAATGTAATTCAACAACAGATCGGAATGAATGATCACACCATTTTTAACACCATTCCAATTCTCAAACAGGTTACATAGACGATTACATTTCCTGTCATCGAGATGCTTTTCGCTTATCAGTGAATTACTAAAAGTTAATCGTGCAGAGACCTGATATTCTTTCATCAGTGAAACTACATTATCGGGATTCTCTTCACCAAAACCGACGCGTCCGCCTCCCCAGAGACAATCTCCCGGAGCTCCATATATGGAACCTATTTCACACCAGTCATAAAAGTATTCCCGATGTTTTCTAAACAGGGGGAGAAATATTTTATATAGTTCATAAAACTCAAAAAGTCCCGGAAGGTGATAATGAATTGTATTCATATTACGCCCAAATCTCCCAGCATATAAAAAGTAGACTGCCAACAATTATATATTGTCAGCAGCCCATTGGTTAGGCCTTATTCCAAAAGAAATAGTATAAGGATTGGGTCCGTTCATATAGCACCGCCTTGTAGTTACTTGGTTATTTATATTTGCGTGATTCGATTATATATTTTTATATATGGTCTTTTATCTATATATTTGTTTATATATTTTTATATATCAATAATCTGTTTATATTTCAAGGTCTTCTTTGCCAAAGAACCGCCAATAGGTAAACGTTTAACCGGTGGAACTGTAAAACAAAAAAATTTCAAAATAGTATTACACGATTTGTTTTTTTCTGTTATAATGCCGACTCGTTAGTAATTGTAAATGAAGATGCAGATCAGGTATCATTGGAAACGCACACCCTTCTGTGGTGATAACGAACAACACACTGATGTCTTCCGTTTTTTGAAAGGAGAACCTTAGCGTGTTACCACAGAATAAGTTTCAGGATGTTATTTTCACATTATTTATGGCATTTGTCATGGTTTATGCAATGATCTGCTACAACATTTCACTTAATGTCGGCGGAATGCAGAATTTTGTTTTTATTGCCGCATTTAAAGAAATGATGATCATGTGGCCTATAGCCGTAGTGCTCGAGCTTTTGTTCGTAGGAAAGCTTGCACAGATTCTTGCATTCAGATTTGTTACACCGGGCAAGGATCCGATGATAATGATCATTCTCGCAATTTCTGCAATGTCAGTATGTCTCATGTGCCCGCTTATGAGCCTTGTTGCAACCATTCTTTTCAAGAATGCAGGCGCTGATCTTGTTGCCGTATGGCTTCAGACCACAGCCATGAACTTCCTTATGGCTCTTTGCTGGCAGATATTCTTTGCAGGTCCGTTCGTGAGAAATGTTTTCGGATTTTTTGTAAGATCATTTTCAAAGAAGACCGCTGATGCAGCTGTTTCAGAAACCCTGTAAAAAAAATATGTTATAACATAAGCTGCCGATACATTTCTGTATCAGCAGCTTTTTTAAAATCAGCATCATGCTAAGCCGAGGACACCAGGAAGCTGTGCAACCAGTTTCTTAAGTGCACTATAGGTCATGAATAATGCGAAGATGTAGCATACTGTCATGGAAATCTGTAAAAGCTTAGGTGCCTGGATGCCCTCGAAAAGCTCCTTCTTCCATAAGATGAGAACCATGAAAAGTCCTGCTACAGGTGTTGCGATAGATGTAGCAACATTAGCGATGAAGATGAGCTGTGTCGGTGATCCACCGTATGAGAAGCAGATTACAGTTGCGATAGCAAGGCATACGATACAAAGTGTCTTTACAGCCTTTGACTCAAGTCCTGTTTCCTTATTAAGACCGGCATTGAGGAGTACGACACCTCTCTGTGTATTTCCGAGAAGTGATGAGAAACCAGCGCCGATGATAGCGATACCCATAACGATAGGAGCTGCGTTACCAAGGAATGGTATTAAAAGCTCTCCAAGCTGAGCAGGAGCCTTTATGGTTGTACCTGTAGGATTAAGAACGATGGCACCAACAAGAACGATAGAGCCAGAGATAAGAACAACAGTTACGATGTGTGTGATAGCGTCAGCACGCATTGCACCATTGAAAAGGTCTTCCTTCTTCCACTTCTTCTCAAGTCCGAGATAGGTTCCATAGATACCGGCTGTAACTGCGGCATTGGTACTGATATATGCAAGAGCTGTTGTAAGAGATCCCTCAGGGAACTGAGGTGTTACAAATCCCTTTGCCATAAGTCCAACGTTAGGACCACCTGTTGCGATAAGTGTAGCAAAGAATGCAAGAACCATACCTACTATACAAATCATGATTCCCTTCTCTACCTTTGAATAAACTCCCTTTGTAAGGTAGCAGAATGCAAGGAGTGCCAGCATTATCATAGAACCGATTCTCCAGTCAAATCCGAAGATCAGGTTCATACCTGCGCCTGTACCGGTGATATTACCAAGTGTAAAGAAGAAACACGACAGGAACAATGCTACTCCGCAGAATCCGGAAGCAACTCCTCCATAGTAATGTCTGATGGCGTGAAGTATAGGCATACCTGTAAAAATGGATATTCTGTAAGCGGTCATGGTAAATGTGATTCCCATGATAATGATAGGAATCAGGAGCCACATCATCTGGTATCCATAGTTGGCACCCATCATAGCTGATGTTGTGATGTTTCCGGGTCCGATAACAATTCCTGTAAGGATGATTCCGGGTCCTACTTTTTTAACCAGCTCTCTAAATGAAAGCTTTTTAACTGAATTTGGATCAAAACCAAGGCGCTCCTGAACAGTGCCTGTGATCTTTGCATCTGTAGTAGTTTTATTTAATGCAACTTCCATATATATATCTCCTTATTACACCGAAAAATCCCATCGGAATCATGAAATCAAAGCCAATTTCTGAATAGCAGTATATGAGCGTCAAATCACTCAAAGCCACATCCTTCCCCCGATCTTACCCGGGGGAAGAGACGTATCTATCAGGATTTCATATTACTCTCCGATTTATTTCGGTGCCCCCCCTATTTGGATTAAGCAAACTTAGACATATCAACCTTCTCAAGACCGCTGTTCTTGATGCCCTTAGCGATCCAGTCCTTCTCTTCCTGGTTGAGAGGAAGTACAGGCTTTCTCATAAGGCCGCTCTTGAAGATACCTCTCTGTACAAGTGTCTCCTTAAGTCTTGCGTGTGCCTCACCTGATGGCTGTCCGCCGCCATAGATTGCCTGGCTGATGTGATAGATTCTGTCGCTCCAGTCCTGAGCCTCCTTAAGTGTGTGCTTGTCAGGGTTAGCGAATACTTCTCTTGCAGGGCAGATAAGCTCAGGT
>JAGAXP010000244.1 GCA_017940955.1 Oribacterium sp. | reverse complement strand
GTTAAACCAGCTTTTGCAATGGTCAAGGATTATGGAGTCTGACGTTATGACATTTTCTTTTTCCCATAAAGATTTATCGACAGCTTTCAGGATCTGAATGTCCAGAGTAACCTTGTAGCTTTCTGCTATTTCTGCAATAAGGGATTTAAGCCTACCCGAATTAGAAACTGGTTCATCAAGCAAAATATGGATATTTTTAGCTCCAAGTTCCTCTAGTGTACCTAAAAGAATCTCTATGGCTTTTTCAGTTTCAGGGATTATCCTGTACGTACCACGAAGTGCGGCAAGATCTCTTATGGTTCCGTCCTGGCAGAGAAACAGGATTGAGTCGCTTAGCATTACTACTAATGTAATTATGGCATTAAATCCATCAATCCATACTTCTTCTCCGGAAACTGATGATTTTTCCTTTTCTTTTCGGACTTTTAACTGTTCTTTGGTTGCAACACTTCTCATAAGAGCTAAACGCTGACGTTCTGAAAACATAAAATGATTACCGACAAAGGTTGAAGCCTGTTTAAGATCATATCCTTCGTTTATAAGGAAGCAAATGTGACGTGATGCTGACCGCATATCTTTAATTGCATCTTCAGAAAAGTTCCTGTCATCTTCAGGCACATATCCTCGTTTTGCGTTCATTAAACGTCCTCCATGGAAAGGATTTTTTTGTAATTTACAGGATCTGTAGCTCCCTCAGTGTTAATCAGTAAAATGTTTGAATTTTCATCTATTTTCCAGAGTTTCCTTAGTTCCGAATCCTCAAGAATCTCCAAAAGTAATCCATATGTCACTGCACCGGATTCTCCTGAAACGACGGCAGGATCTCCATTCTCCGGAAATGCATAAGCCCGCATCCCTCTTATTGTAATGCTGTCATCACATGCACAGTAGAGGGATGCAGCATCTCTAAGAACAGGCCATGCTATACTACAAGGTGTTCCACAATTAAGGCCGGCCATAATGGTCTCAGGATCACCTTCTACTGAATGTGGTTTTCCATCTGCTATTTCCGCTGACATATAAACACATGCTACGGTGTCAGGTTCAACTACAGTAATAATCGGTGGATCATCTTTATAGACGTCCATAAGATAGGCTGTGATACCTCCGGCCATGGCACCTACTCCTGCCTGCAGAAATACATGGGTCGGTTTCTTTTCGCCCATCTGTCCGATGATTTCCTGAGCCATTGTAAAGTATCCTTCAATGATGCAGCGGGGAGTCTCCTCGTATCCTTCCCAAGATGTATCCTGAACCAGAATCCATCCATTTTCTTTAGCAAGTTTCTTTGCAAGGGCAACTGTCTTATCATAATTTAACTCCGTTATCAAAACGGAGCTCGCCCCTACATTTTCAATTGCATGTTTTCTTGACTCAGCAGAGCCCTTCGGCATCAGCACATGTGACTTACATCCAAATAGGCTTGCGGCCCAGGCAATACCTTTTCCGTGGTTTCCGTCTGTTGCGGTTACAAATACAATCTTCTCACACTGTTTACGAATATCGGAATCCAGGAAATCCTCGTAAACTGAAGTCTCATGATCCATTCCAAAATAGTCGCACAGTATTCTGAAAATGGCATAGCTTCCACCAAGTCCCTTAAATGCATTAAGTCCGAATCTTGTAGACTCATCTTTTACTAGGATTGCCCCGACACCGTACTTCTCTGCAGCGGATGACAGGGACTTTAGTGGCGTTTCCTTGTAACACGGAAGACTTCTATGAAAACGGATGGCATTTTCAGCTTCATTCCTTGTGAAAAGAGAATCCCTGTACCCATTGATTGCATATTTATTATTTAAAATCCGAATATTGTTATTCATCCTGGTTTTCATACTTACTGCATTATCTTGAATCTAAGTGTCTATCCTTATTAATTCTGAGATTGTTTTGTTTCTGTAGACCAGATCTTCTCTAACAGTAAATCCAACTTTCTCCCAGAATGCATTTCCATCTTTGTTTCTGTCAAAGACAACCAGTGCAACTTTGTTTATCCCATTTGCTTTAAGTGCATCCATAGCTTCCTCTACAAGCATCTTAGCGATTCCTTGATTTCTATACTCAGGGTTTACCGCTGTATGATAAATGAATCCGCGCCTTCCGTCGTGTCCTGAAATTATTACACCAATAATCTCATCAGACTTTTCGGCAACAAAGCAAGTATCAGGATTTCTATCGAGGTATTTAGCAATTCCGTCCTTGGAGTCATCAAGGTTATTTAGCCCCATTCCTGAACAAGAAAGCCATAACTGATAAACCTTTTCGTAGTCTTCTATTGTCATTAATCGTATTATCATATCTATTTAACAAACCACTGATTTGCTAATGGTTTTTGCATCCCGGAATCTGTTTAGCAAGATTCACTTACCTTTAGAACACATCCTGTTCCACAACATCAGCCTCATAATAGCCCGGAAAATCCCTTCGGAATGTGACCGGTCCTTCTATCTCCTTCCAGACATCGTACTAGGCATCAGGAACCGCATCATCGAGTCTTGCCGGTCCTGCATACTCACAAAGTAATCCTTCTTCTTTGAAATACTTCTTTAACAGAGTATTTGCTTTCCGCTTATCATTTTCTTTAAGTAGATCCAGTATCTTATCAGCTTCTTTGGCTGTTAGAGCTGCTTTATACAGCATGTAATAGCAGTCATATCCATAATCGTCATCTTCGGTCCATTCTTTTAAGAAAACTAAAGGGTAATTCTCTGTATCGGTTCTTACAATAACAAATCTTGAATGTTTTTTGTTTGCCACTATTATTCCGTAACGGACATGTATTATCCGTGAATCATCTTCATCATCGTCTCTATTTATAATCATATATATCCTCTGTCCTTAGTTACCTAAGGATCTTTTCAATCTTCTTCTGTTCTGCATCCAGTAATATCTTCATTAACTGCCGTAACACCCGGCCATAAGACTCTTCTGGTATACGCTTATATACGGCATTAGAAAACTTCATACCAAGGAATTTTTACCAAGTTCCATTTGTTTACCTCATTAAGATCCCGGCTTACAGTAACTTGCAAACCGGGATTCTCACAGAAGAAACGCTCAGTGACCCTTGTGCTTCTCCTTCTTTTTTTGCTGTTTCAGATCATATTGTTTCTGCCTATCAGCTTCCCGCATTTCTTTCCTATTCTGTATGCGTTCAACCTTCATTTCCTCCCTTTGCTTCTGCAAAGCCTGCTGGGACTTGGTTCCAATGCCGGTATTTTGCAGTTGCTTCGCAGCATTACGCTGTCTTCGTTTGGGATTGTCAGCAGTCTTCTTAAGTTTGACCTCCACAGCCGAACTGAACTTCAGCTCGCTGTAGTGTTTGAGAATGAAATTCCGGACTTCGTTATCCTTTGGTTCTGATCCAAATGTCATTTTGCTTACCGACAGCTTTTCATCAGAGACCTTTTCGAAAACTCCAACCCAGAACGGATCCTCAAAGTAAACCGTGAGCTTTCCACTCATTTTGTCCATAATGTTCCCTCCTTGAAAATTCTTATGGACAAAGAATGGACAACCCGGAGGGGCAGGTTACTTACCTCATTCTGAGAATGAGACGGCCGGGCTACCTACCGGCTCTGGTGCATCTAATGCACGTTGCGTTTTTATCTTTGTCTTTTTGTTTATATATGTAGCGTCCTATGACGCAACATAATCATTTAAAAACCTTATTTAATGGCCCAGAAACCAGCCTGCATGTAGGACGTCCATAATATGTTTACAGATTTGAAGCCGGTATTCTTTATCATTTCAAGATGCTGCTCTATGGTTATGGGAAACATTTCAACACCACGTCTTGCCTGGTGAGCTTTCACTTCTTCCGGTGTCCAACCATGGTCTAAGAGATATTGTCCCCATCGATTCAATGCCATGGCTTCACTTTCCTTAGTTGACATACTTATG
Source organism: Oribacterium sp. (assembly GCA_017940955.1). Next base: position 2,924 of record JAGAXP010000244.1, on the reverse strand, counting down.
TTCTCGAAGGTTATAAAGATACCATCTTCCTTCAGCGCCCTATAACATTTTTTTACAGCAATCTCTCGAGTCTCAAGATCATAGTAATGATGGCTCAGGATGGCAGTTACAATATCAAACTCGTTTTCATATGGAAGTTCATGTGAAGGCACAATGTTGAAACAGATATCCCTGCCCCTTAACTTTTCCTTTGCTATCTCTAACATGCCTTCGGACGGATCACAAAGTGTAAATTCAGTATTCGGAAGTTCTCCAAGTGCTCTTAAAGCAAGAGTTCCGGTACCGCAGCCTGTGTCAAGCCATTTAAAGCTTCCTTCTTTCTCATTGAAGACCATCTTCGCCACATCAATAACCTGACTATGGAATTCTGCATAATATGGTAATACATTCGAAATCTTTGCATCATAAACACTTGAGTTATAAGACGAGGTATTATCTTTCATTTTTCCTCCAAACTTGAAATTGCCGCGCTCTTCGCTGTTACGAAGTGTACTCGAAAATCAGTTTATCAAACATTCGATGGTTGATTGTCAACGCTTCCTTTTCTAAACGTATTCTTTTCATCCCGGCTTTTTCCATAGCTTTCAGCGAACCGATATTATCAGACGCGCACCAGCCGGTGACGGCCTGAATGTTTTCATCCTCAGTCAAATAATGAAGCACAACAATCAGGGCTTCTGTGGCAAATCCCTGCCCCCATGAAGCGCGATCAATACTCATTCCGACCTCGATTTGGTTTTTATCCGCATCATAGTCATATGCGCCAATTGTACCGACCAGTTTTCCTTTATTTACGATTCCCCAGCCATAAAAATGCGGATCATCATAGCTCTTTATAAATGTTTCGATTGTTTCAACCGCCTTCTCTTCTGTCTGATACGGATTCCAACCGGAATATTCAAACATCTGAGGATCACTGCCAAAGATCTCAAACAGTACCGCAGCGTCCTCTGGTTGATGCCTTCGTAAGATTAGTCTGTCCGTTTTCAATTCAACTGTTCCACTCACGTTATCATCCTCACAAATACAGATTTGTTTTTCCCTGGTTCATTCTTTCTTTATTTTCTCAAGCATGACCGTTTGTTCCTTCATAGATATCTTTCCGACCTTATAACCGTACTCCATCAGTTCTTTTTTATAAGTCAGAAAAGAATGATCTAAAGGAAAACCAGTTATCTTTCCAATTTCGGCAAAAGTCAGGATGAATTCATCAGTTCCGTTGTTCTGTATCCAATTCCACAGGGAATCATATTTGCTCATATCTTCGTCATCCTCTCCGTTAGTGCCTTGTTGCTTTTGACTGTACGTTATTCGCTTTCGGGGCCTACGGATATTATAGCAATATACGAGAATAATGAAGTATCCTCATAAAAAAAATAGCTGCACGACTGTATAATGATCAGTCGTGCAGCTACACATCATTTCTCAATCTAAGGATTTCTATCACGAGCCAGCCAATCCATAAGCACTAAAGCATTATTATGTTCTTCATCCTTTGCAGCATAGAGCAATGTGATATTATCAGATTTGATATGCTCTTTTACGAATTCCAACAACTTCTCAGCATCCTCTGAAGCATCAAGCTCCTCCATGTACTTCCTTCGAAATTCAGGATATTTCTCGGGATCATGGTTAAACCATTTCCGAAGCTCATTAGATGGCGCAATTTCCTTTTCCCATGCTTTTACTTCAGCTGATTCTTTCTTTATTCCCCTTGGCCAAAGCCGGTCAACAAGTATCCTTATCCCATCATTTACATCTGGCACTTCGTAAATTCTCTTAGTCTTGATACTACCCATACATTGTCCCCTCAATTCATCTATAAATTAAGCCTTATCTCCATCTCATGCCATTTTTCACCGCCCCACTCGGATGCGGACTCTCCCAGGTCATCGAATCCAAATTTCCTGTACATTTTTATCTTTTCCTTATGACATGTCAGTACAAGTCTCTTCCGTCCACGAGCCTGCTCTTTCCTGCAATAATTGAAAACAAGCTCCCTGGCGAGGCCCATCTTCCTATACTCAGGAAGGACGTCAAGGCCCATAATCATTACTGTTTCTCCATCAGGCTCATGAAGGCTTTCATCAGTGAAAAATTCATCCCTGAATATACGTTCATTTGTTGCTATGCCGTTCAGGAATCCTACAATCTTTCCATCATTTTCCCTGTCTTTAATCACCAAAAACAGATCCGGCGCAACTTTGATACGTGCCTTCATATGTTCCGGGGTGCATGCTTCATTCGGAGGAAAACAGATCTGTTCTATCTTTACCGCTTCATCTGAAAGTTCAGGTTCTATTTCACAGAAGGTAAACCTTTCATAAAGCCCCGGTTCTTTGACATCTAGTTCCGAAAGCATACGCCTTGCCCTCTCACGGCCCTTCTCCGTAAGATATGCATACTTATTCTTTGGATTAATGATAAGGTCTTCCTTATCAAGCCTTTTAATAGCATCAAAATCATAGTTCTTCCACGCAAGTTCATTGAAGGGCCTGCCCTCTCCGTCGTTAAAACGTGTAAGATACATAAGTGCCAGTATCATGTCATCAATGGCTTCTTCCCGTGTCCTCATTTTCCTTTATCCTTTCAAGCTGGACTTCTCTTACAGACAAAATATGTCCTGTGCCAGTCTTTTTCCGATTTCTGTTTTCATTATTTTACTCATGAAGCGGAGGCAGCCCGTGGATATCATAATTGTCATAATAGATATCAAAGGCAGTTTCCACGTCCCCGAACAGCTCTATGAGCGCTCCTGCCTGAAACATGGTAGAAAGCGATCCGGAAGGTGCCTTCCATGCGGCATTGGAGATCACCTCAAGTTTTTCATTACCCGGAGCATTAGCCCTGAGGATCGACTCAGCCTTAAAAAGCAACTCCCCTGTCGCAATGTGATAGTCGCTCGACACGATTGCAAGTTTCTT
>JAGAXP010000243.1 GCA_017940955.1 Oribacterium sp. | reverse complement strand
TTACGGTTTTATGAAGAAATTTTTGAAGAGTGCAAAAAATACGAAATAGAACCTCTGGTGACCATAGATCATTTCGATACACCCATTGAATTAATCAAAAAATATGGTGGCTGGAAAGATCGCAGAATGATCGATGCTTATATGAAATATTGTACTGCAATTTTTACCCGCTATAAGAATCTTGTTAAGTACTGGATCACCTTTAATGAGATAAATATGCTTCTCCATATGCCCTTTATGGGAGCGGGAATCTTCTTTAAAGAGGGTGAAGACAGACAGACTATACTGTACAATGCCGCACACCATGAACTTTTGGCAAGTGCCAAAGCGGTTAAGCTCGCACATGAGATGATTCCGGGGGGTAAAATCGGATGCATGCTTGCGGCCGGTCAGTTCTATCCCTACAGCCCGAATCCTGAAGATATCTGGGACGGTTTCCAGAAGGACAGAGACAACTACTTCTTCATAGATGTACAGGCGAGAGGAAGTTATCCGGTATGGGCCTGGAAGAGAATGGAGAAAGCCGGTGTAAAGCTCGATCTTCAGGCTGAGGATGAAAAGATTCTTAAGGAAGGTACGGTGGATTTTATCTCCTTCAGCTATTATGCCTCAAGATGTACGACTGCTGATCCTGAGATCTTTGAAAAGCATCAGAGACCTGGTAATGCCGCATTTAAGGCAGTGGTTAATCCATACCTTAAGAACACCGAGTGGGGCTGGCAGATCGATCCTCTGGGACTGAGAGTCACCATAAATACGCTTTACGACCGCTATCAGAAACCGCTTTTCATAGTTGAGAACGGCCTTGGGGCTACAGACAAGGTGGAAAAGGACGGAAGCATTCACGATCCTTACCGTATCGAATACATGAAAGCTCATATTGAGGCCATGAGAGACGCGATTAATCTGGATGGAATTCCGCTTATGGGATATACCTCCTGGGGCTGCATTGACATAGTATCAGCCTCAACCGGTGAAATGAAGAAGCGCTATGGCATGATCTACGTTGATAAGGATAATGAAGGCAACGGTACACTTAAGAGAAGTAAGAAAGACAGCTTCTACTGGTACAAAAAAGTGATTGAGTCAAACGGCACAGAACTATAATGCGGCCCTAAGCATTAAATACTTCAAAAAAAATACTTTACTATGTGGTCAATCCGATGATCATTTTTTGAAAGTGGTATCGGATTTAAAGAATATAAAGGGGAGAATAAACATGAACTACAGAGATCTCGCCGCTACGATAATCGAGAATGTCGGCGGCAAAGAAAATGTTAATCAGGTTGTTCACTGCGCAACCAGACTTCGCTTCAGATTAAAGGATGAATCCAAGGCGAACACAGAAGTACTTAAGAAAACCGGCGGCATACTTTCAGTTATCAATGCCGGCGGACAGTACCAGATAGTTATTGGACCGGACGTACCTCAGGTTTATCATGAGGCTGTAGACCTCGGCGGATTCGAGGCACAGGCACAGGTTCCTGATGACGAACCTGCTAAAAAGGATCAGTCAAAGTTAAGCTCTGCACTTGAGTTTATAGCAAGTATCTTCCAGCCCATCATCCCGCCTATTACTGCAGGCGGACTTGTTAAGGCTGTAATGGCACTTCTTGTGACACTGAACCTTCTTGACAAGACAACTCAGACCTATTCCCTTCTCAGCGCTTTTGCTGATGCACCTTTCTACTTCCTGCCTATACTTCTTGCATCCAGTGCAGCCAAGAGATTTAAGTGCAACCAGTTTGTGGCTATGGCACTTGGCGGAATCCTGATCTATCCTTCCTTCATTACAATGGTATCTGAGGCGAAGGCAGCCGGAACAGGCATCGCAATGTTTGGAATTCCTATAACATTGGCAAGCTACAGTTCATCGGTTATCCCAATAATCCTTGGTGTATGGTTCATGTCATATGTTGAGAAGTTCATGAACAAGGTATCACCAAAGGCTGTTAAGTTCTTCTCGGTACCTATGGTTTCTCTGGTAGTTTCCGGTATCGTAACACTTTCGGTTCTCGGACCTATCGGAACATGGGTTGGTAACATTCTTGCAGCTTTCTTTACATGGCTTAATGCAACCGCCGGATGGGCAGTACCTACACTTGTCGGAACATTATCACCGCTTCTTGTTATGACAGGTACACACTACGGACTTATCCCTATCGGTGTAAACAATCTTGCCACAACTGGATTTGATACAGTTGTGGGACCCGGAATGCTTGCTTCCAACGTTGCACAGGGTGCAGCAGGTTTCGCAGTTGCAGTTCGTTCAAAGAATGACCGTACAAAGGAGCTTGCAGCTTCTGCCGGCCTTACCGGTGTACTTGGTATCACAGAGCCTGTACTTTACGGAATCAACTTAAAGTTTGTATATCCTCTTATCGGAGCTATGATCGGTGGTTTCACCGGCGGACTTTACATGGGTATAATGGGAACCGGCCGTTATGCAGCAGGTTCACCGGGACTTCTGGTTCTTCCCGGATATATCGGCGGTGAAGGTATGACAAATTTTACCAATGCCTGCATCGGAACCGGTGTTGCAATGGTAGTATCATTTATCGCAACTTATATCCTTTTTGGAATTTACGCAAAGCAGGGAAAGCTTGATGCTGAGGAGACAGGCATTGAGCCGGATACTTCGAAGGTAAAAGAAACTGAAAAGAGCGCAGCAGCTCTTGAGAGCCATGATGATTCAGAGATTGTTTCAGTAGCAGACGGAAAGATCCTTTCAAAGGATGAGATCAAGGACGAGATGTTCAGGGAAGAGACCATGGGTCAGACCTTCAGCATTGAGCCTACAAACGGAGTTATCGTGAGTCCTGCAAACGGTACTATTGATATGCTTTACGAGACAGGTCACGCGTTTGCCATAAGAACAAACAACGAGAGAGGTATCCTCGTTCACATCGGAATCAATACAGTTGAACTGAAGGGAAAGGGCTTCAAGGCTCTGAAGAAGCAGGGAGACGTTGTAAGAGCCGGAGAGCCTGTTATCAAGGTTGACATGGATGTTGTAAAGAGCGCCGGATGTTCAATGCAGACCTTTACAGTTATAACAGAGGTAAATGATGACGATAAGATAACTTTCATGACAAGCGGAAATGTAAAGAGCGGTCAGAAGGTTAATGCATAATTAAAACTACCCTGTTGCAAACCAGAGCTTTTTAACCATAAGAGGGTAAAAATCATACAGAAAAAATTGAAATAAAACAATGAAGAGGGCAAATTCCGTATCAAATGGAATTTGCCCTCTTTTGTTTATATGGCAAAATTTAACAGTAAAAATTTTTTTCGTAATAAAAATATATAAAAACAGACTAAAACGTCATTTTTTAAATATAGATTGAAAAAATTTATCAGATTATAATATTTATAAACAATAAATTAATTTTTACCCCATTAAGAAGCTGCTCGATCAAGGGAGGGTGAGGTGTACAGCTATGAAGTTATACAAGAGACAGAATTATCTGCAAAAAATCAGGGGCTTTTATCAGGACAAAAAAATGATAAAAATTCTTACCGGTATAAGGGGTAGCGGCAAATCCTGTATCATGGAGATGATCATGAATGAACTCCATTGGAGGGGAAATTCAACCGCAAACCTCATTCATATCGATTTGGATGCAAAAGAGTTTAAAAATGTGAAAAATGCAGAAAAACTCCGCGGGGTCATCAATGAAAGGCTGGTTAAGTCAAGGGAGGGCATAATCTATCTTTTCATAGATGAGATTCAGATGGTGGAGGGATTCGAAGAGCTGCTCTTTTCTCTTTATCGGGAAGACAGATGTTCCATATTTCTTTCTGCTTCGAGCTCGTATATCCTGAGCGAGGATTTTGAGTCAAGGTTCAGGGACAGCTACAAGGTATTTGAAATACTACCCTTGTCCTACTCTGAGTATGAAGGAATGAAGGATTTTATGAATCTGAGTATAGAAGAGAACCCTATCCTGGAGTTCTCACGCTATGTTCATGACGGAGGTATGCCAAAAGTTCTTCAGTGTGCCGATTTACAGGAAAAAAGAAAATATCTTACCGGAATTCTTGAAGAAATATTCAAAAAGGATATAGCCAGGATGGAGAAAATCCGTCATGTGGCATATTTCAAGACAGTACAGGATTATATCATTGATACCTTTGGCGAAAGCATCAGCATGACAAGACTTACGGACTATTTTAGAAATGAGGCAGAGATTCCTGTAAAGCGTGAAACACTGGAAAGATATCTTGAGATCTTGGAGAAGGCCAAGCTTGTGTACCGCTGCAACAGGTTTGATATCAAGACGGAGAAAGAGCTTCAGGGGGATCAGAAATATTATCTGACAGATATGGGATTTTATTTTGCAAATAAGTCAGATTCGAAGGTTGATTACAGCCTGATCATGAAAAATGTTATCTTCATGTATCTTAAGTCAAAGGATTACAACATCTCCACAGGACGAATCGGAAAGAGGGAGTGTGATTTTGTCCTTTCTGAGAT
>JAGAXP010000242.1 GCA_017940955.1 Oribacterium sp. | reverse complement strand
CTCCACCACCTGCATGAAAAGCATTGGCAAAATTCATAACTGCTATCTTACTGTTTTTATCTTCTGAATGAAGACGCATTGCAGCCTGATATGACCTGTCCTTTGTCACTGTGACCTGTGTATCATATTTACGGTTTATATCAAAATCCGGATAATCATTTTCATAAAAAATTTCTGTATGTTTCTTTCCGAAACTTACCGAATCTGACAGATCCTTGTTTTCATTAATCCATGCCTGTGTATCCTCAAATACCTCGATTCGCTCTTCTCTTGATGACATAAGAACCCTCCTCTCAGTTGATACATTTTGATTTTTTATCCAATCTTTAAGACAAACACTTCTGGCACGATTTGTACCTTACGTCTATTATCGCATCACTTGACTGGTTTGAGTACTATTCATCACAATTTAGTAAATGATAAATGAAAATGGGGCTTTCGCACTATGATGCGGCACCCCTTTTTTGTGTTCGCCCACTCCTCCACCGATTGTGACATCCGGATTTGCAGTGTTTACGATGGCATCGACTTAACTTTTGTTATATCATTTAGGATGATTTGAAATGGCATGCTGACTCCTTAAATATTTTCTATTCATCCATGCAATGAGATGACTACAGCGCTCTTTTCCAGCCTTCCTGTTTCCTTATCCTCCCATATAAGATATATGAAACAATGACTACAAAGAAATCCGCAACTGCCTGAGTCCATACTATTCCCATTACTCCTAAGAGGGCATTAAACAAAAAAAGGATCGGGATGTTAAAAAACATCTGGCGTACGACTGCCAGAAAAAAGGATTCTTTTCCCCGTCCGATAGCCTGGGTAAAATGAAACATGGAAAAGCACAGGAACATCAACGGCGTTGCGATGCATCTCGCCCTGAGAAAAAGTGTTCCGAAATGAACAGTTTCCGGATCATGAATGAAGGTCTGCATTATAAGTGGTGCCAGCATGTAATACATCAAAACACTTGTGATTCCTATCAGGAGACCAAGCACCCTCGCGAATCTGAAGATTTCATCCATGCGTTCGATGTCACCTGAAGAATATGAGTATGCTATAAGCGGCACCATCCCGAGACAGATGCCAATGCCTATATTCAGAGGCAAACGTTCTGCTTTAAGTACGATTCCTATGGCAGCAAGTTCGATGTCCCCATAAGAGGCTGACAAACGATTTATAACTATGTTACATAGATCAAACAGAAGAAGCCCCACTGCCGCAGGTATTCCAACATCAAATATGGATGAAAACGACTTTGCAGAAGGGTATTTTCCTGTCGGCCGGAATCTTAGTATTGTGTTATTACACGCCTTAAGATAAGTAATCAGAAAATATATTGACGCCACAATATTACTGAGCATTGTGGCTATGGCCGCACCCATGACCTGTTTACCGTCAGGAAGAATCATAAACATAAATATGGGATCCAGTACGATGTTTAAGACACCTCCCATACTAAGACCAAAAGAAGCTTTTGACGAAAGTCCGATACTTCTTAGCATTGAGGATGCTGTATTGTTAAAAACTACCGGAACTCCTCCTAGGACTACCACAAAAAACATATACTGACGAGCGTACTCGATTATTCTGTCACTTGCTCCAAGAAGTGTGAGTAATGGAGTCATCACAAAAAAGCAAAGAATCGAAAAAAACATTCCTGCGATGATGGCCATCCACATACAAATTTCGGAAACTCCTGATGCTTCTTCATCCTCTCCTGCGCCTATAAGTCTTGCTATGAGAGTTCCTCCGCCAACCCCGAAGACATTGGAGACAACTATGGTGAACATAAACACCGGAAGAACCAGCGAACATGCTGCCACCATATAGGGATTATTGGTCCTTCCCACGAACCATGTATCTGCCAGATTGTAAATTAAAGTTATAAGCTGACTGGCTATAGCCGGAAGCGCCATAACCATAAGCGCATGTGATACTCTATCCTTTTCAAAAAGAAACTTTTTATCTGATTCTGCCATAGTCTCTTGCCACTATTCCTTTACATAAACTATTTATAATTGATGAATAATTTTATTGACTAAACATATATATCTTACCATACTCTCACTCACAAGAAACTTGCCAAAATTCTTTCTATATCATCCAAACTCCATATATAATCTCAACTATGATGTGAAAGGATCTCAAAATTGCTTTGTTATATAACAAAAAGCAGATCAGAGATTTTCACCAACCTGCTTTGCTTCTCCAATAATTCAACTAACTTGCAAACATTGTTCCTATGTAGAAGCTTTGAAATTATAAATCGGCTTCATGACTTCAATTACATCTACAGATTCTGTAATGACATCAATTATGTCCGTTAAAGACTTATATGCCATCGGTGCCTCATCAATAGTCGACTCATTTACCGATGTAGTATAGACATCTTTCATGGCTTCTTTATACTCCTCCATGGAAAGATTGTTTTTCGCAACTGTCCTAGACATTATTCTTCCCGCACCGTGGGGCGCAGAAAAGTTCCACTCCGGGTTTCCTTTCCCAACGGCAAGTATCGAACCATCACGCATGTTTATGGGAATAAGCACCTTCTCACCCTTATGTGCAGCGATAGAACCTTTTCTTAGAATCATCTCATCCGTATCTATATAATTATGAATGGTATGGAAAGACTCACTCCCTGAAAGACCTGTCCTGTCAAGTATTATCTCTGCCATCTTTTCACGGTTTCTTTTTGCAAACTTCTGGCAGATTTCAATATCATGAAGATAATCCTCCAGATATTTTCCTGACAAATAGCAAAGATCCTCCGGCATGGATGATGGATGCTCAGTATACTTTTTGTCATAAAGTTCCTTCAGCGCTGTCTGTATCTCAGATCTTCTTCCCTGCTCTTTGTATGTTCTGATCAGTTCCTCCCTTGCTGAAAGATAATCTCCTATTCCCTTGGCAAGATCAACTGCCAGAGTCTGATATAACTCTGCGATCTGCTTTCCGAGATTTCTGGAGCCTGAATGTATGACCATGTAATTGTTTCCGTTTGAAGCTCTGTTTATCTCTATAAAATGATTACCACCGCCTAATGTCCCAAGGGATTTCTCAAGTCTTTTTGTCTCTTTAAGCTCCCTGTAGCACTTAAGTCCTGTAAGGTCAAAACGCTCTGTTCTTCCTTCCCAGACATCTCTGCCGGAAGGAATGTAATGTGCTGCTTCGTCAAACTTCGCGAGATCTATATCCTGTTTGCCAAGATCCACTGTAAACATTCCGCATCCAATGTCTACGCCCACAACATTCGGAACCACCTTGTCAGCGATAGTCATTGTGGTTCCTATGGTACAGCCTTTTCCGGAATGAACGTCAGGCATGATTCTTATTTTAGATCCCTCTGTCATAGGGAAATCACACATTCTTCGTATTTGTTCTATCGCCTCTTCCTCCACTACCTTTGCATAGCAGACAGCTGTATTTACTTTTCCTTTTATCTCTATTGTATTCATGCTTTTTCCTCTCAGATCCGGAAGTTTTTTCGCCCTCCGGACCTATTCTCATTACGCAACGATTCTTTCGTATCGTGCTGATGAAAGGACACTCATCATAAACTTATATGGTTCCAGATTACCGTCTTTTAACATTGAAAAAATCTGTGGATTACATCCTGATACAAGTACTGTCCCCTGATCATTCGTCGTTACCGGCTGCTGACGGTTACGGCTGTTTACATTCCAGAAAACCACCTGGGGCAGTCTGTACCCATATTTTTTGAATTCTGCCTTTGCATTCTCAAAGTTCGTTTTATGAGTATTTCCCTCACAGAAGTCAAATTCCATATCAGATATGATGTACAGTTTCTCCGGCATGTCAGCCTGTGTAAGTTTATTGCTTACAGCTGTTCTCAAAATCATCATAAATGTTTTTTCAAGATCTGTATTGCTGCACTCATTAAAGCTCATGCAGTAACGGATCTTTTCCACTATATCCCTGCCCTTGATCTCAATGAGTCTTGGATTACGGGAGAAGGTTATAAAATGATTATGGAAAGCCCCGGTATTCTTCTCAGCAAAGTAGACACCCAGGGACTGTGCTACGGCTGCAGGTAATGGATTAGATCCCCAGTACATCGATGCAGAACCATCAACCACCACAAGAGAATTTTCAGCCCCTGCATAGTTTTCAAGAGCATTCCATGTGACATTCATAGCCCTTCTTTCATCCTCTGTTAATGTCTTTCTTGAAATAACCGGAGCTATCACATCATACGGTGTCAGCGCTGAAGTATGTAACACTTCAGGACCAGTCTCAGCCTTTGTTATAAATGCTTTATATCTCTCCACGTCATTTCTCAGAAATGCTCTTCTATATTTGTACAATGCTTTAGACGGCTGTTTCTCATAGTCAAAGGTGTAATCTTTTTCCCTCAGGTTATTCTCAATGATCTTTATCTGAGTTCTTAACGAAGATAATACCTTTCTGTACTCGGCCTCAGACATTCTCAGGTATTTTGCTATCTTCTTAGCATTTCTCACTGTCTCCTTACTGCTGGTATTGACTGATGGAAGCCACTTTGCAAGAAGAGAAACATTGGCATCTGATCCATGCTCAGACAGAGCATCAATATCTTCATGTAATGTCTTTTCTATATATGACATCACTTCGTTCTCTATCGGAGTATCTATAAGTGCAAGAAGATCATCATAGCGGCCATATTCTGCTACATTTTCAATATTCTTTTTTACAGATTCAGGCTCGGCAGAGGCAAGATATGCAAGTATCACCTTAAAGACTCTTCTCTCCCCAAGGCCGCCTCTGATGTCTCTTGCAAAGAACAGGGTCTTCATGGCAAGATCAGCATCTTCAGCATATGCCTTTATAAAGCTATCTATTATAGCTTCATCAGATGAATTTCTAAGCGCACCTATAGTCGCAAAAAGATCCAGGCAGTCGGATTTTGTTGTTCTATATGTTATTGCGCCATTCTCTGTGTAAGTCTTGTTTTCTTTTTTCAAAAAGTTCAACATATCCTCTACCTCCTGATTTAAAGACAAGGTGCTTTGGAACCGTTCCGGTTTTATGGTTTGTATTTTTCTAAATATAATCTTTAAATAAATAGTTGCTGTATGCACCTTTATAGTTCACCACATCAAGACACCTATCCTTTACGGATATTCGGGATTTGAACCCAGTCCGGATCAGATGATCCGGTGCTGACCATTAAGCTCTGTAATTGCTGTGTGTGTCTTTATGTTTATATAGTAATGCATACTATTGGAGATTGATACCTTCAGATTTTTCTTTATTTGCAACCCCTGATAATCTTGTTATTACGTCTTATTTACATTATTATTGTGGTATATCACGACCCCATATAAGAGGTGGACCATGACTGAAAAATATAAAATATATCTATCCGAAGATATAAAAACCAGACTCATTAATGATGCAGAACTTTTTGAATTCTATAAGAAAGATGGCTCTGTTAATCTGAATGCCTTCCTGAAGATACTGATAGTAAATTACTTTGACCAATACAGGAATGAAAAAGAAAAACTCCTAAACAGCATACGTCAGGATATTTCCAACATAATATCTATATCTGACAAAGACTCTGAGAAACTTGCTGACAGAATAGTTAATACCTATCTAAAAGGGGATTTTGAAAAAGCAGAAAAGAGCACAGCCATTACATTGACTGTAAGTGGAGAATCCTATGACATTATAGGAATCATCGAGAATAATTTACTAAAGGACTCTTCCCTCTCCGGATACTTAAAAGACATGTTTGTTTCATATCTGTCTATACCTCGAAGCAATAGAGAGATTATCATTTTTAAAGATATACAAAAGGCTATTACAACCGCTATTTCTGAAAAAAGGATCATTACCTTTTCAACCACAACATCCGAAAAGAATACCACATTTTCGGTTGAGCCATATTTTATAGCTCCTTCGAAGGAAGAACAGTGTAATTATCTGATATGCAACGACGTCAGAGCCCACATCCCAAGAACCTTCAGAATATCCAGGCTTACCAGCATTTTTGTCACATCCGCTGATTTTATTTTTGATGATGCTCTGTACAAAGAATTACAGGACAGGGCCCTCAGGAGTCCTCAGTCTGTATCCAAAACCGTACAGGCCATAGTGAAAATGAATTCATTTGGAATCCGAAAGTTCAAGGTCGTTACAAAAAACCGTCCGGACCTGCTTAAGAAAGAAGGAGATCTGTATTACTTCGACTGGTCCGAATTACAGCTTGAAGAATACTTTAAACGCTTCGGACGCGATGCCATAGTTCTTGAGCCAAAGTCATTAAGGGAACGTCTGAAAAAATACTACAGCTTGGCCGTTAAGGCTTATAATGATTAAACAAGTCAAAGAGATGTGGTGAGTGCTTCACAGATCCGAAACGATTCGTGATGAAACTAAGAACGGTAGATGAAATGGCGTGTGCTTCATGGATTCGAGGGCAAACGGGTGAGATCGGTGATCCCAACAAAACCTACAGTACTATATCTATAAATATTTTGCTCCCAAAACTGCAATTATTATGATCTGCAAGATCATTATGACAGGGATTAAATCAATTCCCCTTTAAAATGCTTAATCTCTTGCTGAATGATCTACGCTGTGAAATCCGTATACTTCCCGTGCTGGTTCCGGAAATTCTGATCCAGATAATCTACCTCAATCTCCTTGTATCGGGTACATGATCGAACACCATCAATTTTTTTGATTACATTATCATCCGGTGATGTATGGACACAATTCCACACTTCACCGGATGATTCTCTTATAATGCAAGACATGTAATCAATGTGATAATAGCAAGCCCTCCCTGTTTAAGTATTATTTTAGGGTTACTGGTGAAACTGCCATAAGCCCGTTATATACACCTTGATTTTTAATTTTGTGATTATAGACATTCTCTCCTCCGATCATAAAAGACATCCGATTTTTCAGGTTAACTCTTAACAACAAGGAATACCCCAGATAACAATAAAGCTAAACTCACAATTAAACCAAATCCAATGCCAGAAGCAGAAGTTTTCTTATACGATTTCATAAGCTCCTCTTTACTATGAATATTCTCAAAACATGATATAGAATCGATATCATCGGATTTTTCAAGTCGATTACCTACCTGTTTGCCAACAAGGGCAATTGAATCAATATTATCAACTACGGTTCCACGGTAGCTTATCTTTATGGCACCTACCTGTTCGGAATAATCATTCCACAATGAATCAGAAGCCTTTTTCCCATCGCAGTTTTTAAAATACCTGGAATCAGTGTCTGTTATATAGAGCACATCATTATATTCTTCGGCACCAAGGCCCTGAATTTCATCAAAAAGAGCCTGAAGATCCTCATTATTGTAATCAGCTCTTTGAAGTTGTTTTGAATTTCCTCCAAGACTGATCAACAAACTGCTGTCAACCTCGTACTCAAGACCGTTTATGTTTCCGAAGAAAACCTCATCAGTTAATGCTTCTTCATTGTTAAAACTATATAAACGTTCCCATTTGATCTGATCCACACCGTCATATTTCAGCTCTTCAACTTCACGATGAATAACCGGATATTTAAATCTCAGACCAAGTTCATAATCTTCAGCATCATCTATTAAGTCAGTTGCTACCAGCAATATGATATCTTTTCCTTCATTAGTAGGATCCACCTTGCCATCAGTTATAAACGGTGCTTCTTCTAATTGATTCACAGTCGCAGGATTAGTAAAAACAGCTTTTACAGCTGCAAACGTGAAGAATCCACCTGCCAGGATTAACACTACACCAATTATTTTTTTAATCATGTTTTATACCACCGTTATTCTTGCAATACGCATATTCTGAAAACAATGCCTGTTTTAAATATAGCTCACAGTCTCTTACAAAGATTTTCGGCTGTCATGATTTGCCAAAGGTCCAGCACCATCAGGTGCATATCCAAGATCTACAAATGTTAATACATCCATAAATTCCATTTGATCATTCCTCCTGTTTAAATATATTTATTCCGGCAACAGACTCATATTGCAGAGTTGGCCAATCTCTGATCTTCTCAAAAGCGATTCTCGGATAATCATCTTCTTCAACATATATCGTCCCACATCTTGTGAAGCCAAGCTTCTTTAGAAGATTCTGCATTACAACATTATCTCCATGTGTATCTATCCTAAGATGCCCACATTTCTTGAAAGCCCAGTTTAAGCAAAATGCGCCAATGCCTTTTTCTGTTAAGATCTTCTTTTACAGCTTTTCTAATGTTCATACTATCCTTTTTCCTTACGCGTTTTGCCCTAAGTATTTCTCCAGCAGAACAAGATTAACATCAGGTATACCATTAAAAACTGTAGGCACAATAGCAACCTCTTTATAACCAAGTTTACTGTACATTTTTCGTGCTGCCATATTTCGTTCGTTAGTATCTATCCGAAGTTCTGAGCAGCCGTTTTCCAATGCATAGTTTTCATAGAACTTTATAAACTCTTTCCCCAGTCCTTGCTTTCCAGCCATGGGAGATATGGCGAGCGTGTGGAGTACACATACTTTATCGTCTTCCGCCTCATGCTCCCATTTAGTTTTCTTATATACGTCCACCTGGATTTTATTTATTATACCTGAGCCAAGCACAATACCGTTCTTTTCAATAATAAAAAGGTCCTCTCTTTTCAAAGCCTCTTCCGCCGTTTCTTTTACAGGATATATTCCCCTGATCCATCCAACAGATATTATCCCTTCTTCCTCTGTCTTATGGATTTCATCATAAATATTTACCACTGTATCAAGGTCAGATTTATTTGCTTTACGTATCCTAACATTATCAGAAATAGACATCCGCATATCTCCAATTAGCCGCATAATCACACACAGGAAACCACTTATACTCATCTCCGCTCTTAATGTATGACGGATGACGTGGATTTCCATCCCTTGTCATTGTTCCACGATAGTACCACTCACAATCACATTCCAGCTTTTGTTCATTTTAAATAAAATCTACAAAACAGTAATATACACCTATACAATATTATAATAATTTTGTTTGTTTTTACAGTAAAAATATGTGTTATACACAGTAATATAAGCACATCCCTAATTGCCGGATAATCTGTAAAAATCATAACTAATCTATCGATATAATGCCTGATACATCCAAACAGAAGCACTGTGATTTCATATATCTTATGAATCGTTATCTTTTCCCAACGTACTTCGAAGACGTCTTTATCGTATCTTGTTTTTGTAGCCATGATTTCTTCCATTTCATCAAATAGGAGCGGAATAACTGTTGCCTCATGTACGTGTTTTTATTTGGTTTTAAGTTTACTGCTTTAACCAAAAGTTAATTTCTTCTTTAAAGAAATCATTGAATTTTAAATTATTCTCGCTTAAACTTTCTGATAGGTAGAGCGGCCTGCTAGATGGTCATTCATCAAAGTGGCAGTTGTTAAAAGTCGGTGCGGCCTACCGGATAGCCTTGCTATCAAAGCGGCAGTTGAAAAGGGCTGTTCTTCGGGGCAGCCCTTTAAGTTTTCATCACCTCATGGATTGTCCCACCGGTTCTGTTCATTTCGTCGGCATTTCTGCGTAATCTCTCCATATTTGCATCGCTATAAAAAGGGCCTCCGAAGAGATCCTTGTGACACATTGTTTTATGTCGTTAGTATCTTTACTTTTTTTCCAGAGAAAGCTATTCCGAATTTTATGATATCCGTTACACCTTCCTCTCGCATTTCTGTGTCATATCCTTTCTCATTAATCTGATCAAGAGCCTCTACAGATAAAGCATCCAGTTCCTCATCGCCCAGATCTTTAGCCCATTTTAATTCCATGATCATTCCCGGGTATTTATTTTCCCTCGGGAACATACTAATATCATATCGTCCATCGCCGGACTCTCTGTTTGACCTTATCCGATACTGATTATCCATCAAAGCAATAAGCCCAAGAACCAGCCCATGATAAAACCCTTCTGCTCCGGCATCATAGAAGCTGATACTCTTTTTTAAGTATTCTCCTATTCCGTCCTGTAGCTTCTTTGTATCTTGTGCATAAAGACTCTCAGCGATCTTATTGGCTGTAGCTCTTCCCATTGCACCGATTTGCATTAGATGTGAGAGGATCTCACTCTTATATACTGCAGCTATCTCACGATTCGGTATCGAAACTTCACAGAGCCATGCTCCATCCCCCTGAAGTTCCTTCCCCAGTGTCTTCAGATATCCGGCGACCAAAAGCAGACTGTAGATATTTGCAGGATCATCTGCCAATGATCGGTATACTACATTCTGATCTATCCTGGCAATGGCACGCTCTCCCTGAAGAAGAGAATACAGTTTCTCAGTAATATCATCCGTTGCTGTCTTCAGTACATCTTCCAGCACTTCGTTTTTTCCGGTGTTCACCCAGTATGCCTGTGGCAGGCATCCTCTTGACAGATAATTTATCACTGACCACGGGTTATATATTTCCTTTTTCCCGAAGAAATATCCATCATACCAGTTCCGAAGTTCCTCCTGCTTATCGGATGCTCCGTAGTAAGCAAGCATTTCAACCACTTCAGATTCTGTAAAGCCAAAGAAACCATCATACTCCTCGTCCATCACAGAATTAACAGTAAGATTATTTAAACCGCTGAAAATGCTCTCCTGCGCTATCCGTAAAATTCCGGTCAGAAAACCATATGACAGATTTCGGTTATCCTTGAACGCCCCGGAAAAAAAGTTTCTCATAAATCCGATGATCTCATCATAGAATTCTTTCGAATACCCTTCCTGGATCGGAGTATCATACTCATCAATGATGATGATTGGAGCTTTTCCGTAATGAGTGGCAAGCATCTTGGAAAGTTTTTGAAGAGAAGCCGAAAGCTCTACTTCATCCGCCTGTCCGTTTAATACTTTCTCAAAATAGTCTTTCTCATACTTTTCGAGTTTATCGCTGTTTTTAAGCTCGGAATGTCTTCCGAACTCCTCCTGTAACAATCCTGCGATCTTTGCAAAGGTTGCTTCCCATGAATCATATTTTACATCTTTAAATGTCAGAAATATCACGGGATATTTCCCCTGATGCTTTCTGTATTCATCACCACACTTCCAGATTGCTTTGTCTGCAAAATACCTGCTTGTATCATCGCCGGACATTTCAAAGAAAACACGAAGCATATCCATGTTTAAAGTCTTTCCGAAACGTCTCGGTCTTGTAAACAAAGATACAAATGCTTTTCGATCCAGAAATTCTTTAATCAGAAGAGTTTTGTCCACATAATAATATTCCGACTGTGCACGTATATAATCTGATATTCCGACCGGAAGTGGTTTTTTCTCCTTCTCTGCTCCCGACTTGATATATCGTCCTGTAACTATACGTTTGTCAGCGGGACGCTTTGCATCATCCGGTATCTGCCATTTCTTACCTATCTTAACAGCTCCGGGAATCATACCTTCCTTGCAAAAATCCGTCACTCTGCGCTCTGATATTCCCCATACCACAGCCATTTCCTTGCAGGATTTCATATGAACCTTCCCCCCTTTGCATCTATCATTTCCTATAGCATAGATATTATTCGGAATGATGTCAATGTATTATTGATTTCCTTCCGAATATATTTCCGAACATAGTCTTCTTAATGTATCTGATTATCTCGCCTTGCAAAAACATGCCATGTAAACTGGATTTCTGGTTTAGAGAGACTGGTTTTCCTGCTTTTTTCGAGCATTTCGTGTTTATAATCCGATTTTAGCACTTACACAGTCTTATAGCAGTGCTATCATCTGCTTCTAAAGCATCTCCCTTACAGAACCACCCTTTATTTTCTGTAATAATCCCAGTACTTCCTAAGACTTTATAATTTACACATCTGTTTCTGCAAAATGAATATATTAGTACTATTATTTCATAGGTCCATTATTCTCTCCATGAGCGTATCGCAGATTACTTCCACAACGCTCGCTGCAAACATACCGGCCATCATTATCATTCCTATACCAACAAAGATGATGATTTCCAAAAATCTCTCCATCATATAAATGCGCATCAAAATACGTGCATCTGCTTTATTTGATTTTGCGAGATTCTTTATTTTACCTTTTACCTGTGCTGAGCCTAGTGCCATTACAGTATGACCTCCATGTATTCTCTTATTTTTTTATCAACGTGAAGCTTGGCCCAAAGCTCAAAGGCAGAGTCAACTGTCTACTCCAGTATTGAAATCGTGGCAAAGAAAACATTGTGGGTGTTTTTACAACAAATTGTTCTCTGATTCTCTGCTATACATGCCGAGATCCGATGCATAAATGCAACATGATTATGCTTTGCATTGTAATTCACCCCATCTGTATATCCTTCAGCTCCATACTTCTGTGAATGATAATAAGATATCTGTGACTTAAGGTATATTTCTATCTCATCTATTGTTCCCATAAGCAGCTTTCTGAGCTCGGAATCTAAATAATATATGTTCTTGAGTTTCTCAAAACTCGTCTTATTATGAAACTTTTTTTCTGATTGGGAAATAAATGGAAGGAAATATCTAGAGAATCTGTAATAATTTACATGATTGAGAAAATTAACAACATCGCCATCATTTCCGACAGCCAGTCCCTTTTTCTTAAGTATCTCAACCTGCTCTTTATACGTCTTAGATTTCTTAAGCTGCACATTACCCCTAAAATAAAAATGTGCTCCCATTGGACACTTCAGTGAGAGGTGTGGGAGCTACTGTTGATTTTTTTTTATAACAAAATAGGGCTCTTTTTCAATAGATTTTTTTGTTTTTGAGATTATGCGTTACTTGTCTGTAACCATGTAATGCACGATGGATGCGCATCTTGCCGCTGCTTCTTTTTCAAAGGTTGGATAATCCACTGTGGCAGAGCCGTCCGCCTTATCTGAAATGGCTCTTATGATAACAAAGGGTACATTGTTCTGGTAGCAGATCTGAGCTATTGCTCCGCCTTCCATCTCACAGCACAGTCCTCCAAACTCAGATGTTATATTCCTTTTTTGCTCATCTGATGAGATGAACTGATCTCCCGTGCAGACTCTGCCCTCAAAAACATTAACTTCCGGTGCACATTCTCTAATAGCGCTGACGGCATTTGCCATCATGGTCTCATCTGCCGGCAAAGAAACAGAGCCTATCCCATCAAGCTCTCCCTTTTGATTCCCTATGGCAGTCAGGTCAAAGTCGTGCTGCACCGCATCGGTTGATACCACAAAATCTCCAATATCTATCGAAGCATCAAGTGAGCCTGCCACACCGGTATTAATAATCCTGTCCACACCAAAACTCGTAATAAGAACCTGAGCGCAAGCCCCCGCATTAACCTTACCGATTCCGCACTTAACGATAACTACATCCTCACCGTCAAGATTTCCTTCATAGAACTCCATCCAGCCAATATCTGTTACCTTTACGTTTTCCAGCTCCTGCTTAAGGGTATCCACTTCCTCATCCATAGCTCCGATAATTCCGGTTTTTACCGATGACTTAGCCTTTTCCCCGCATCCTATGAGTATGCAGCAAAGTACCATTGCAATTACTACAGACATCAGAGTAATACTTCTTTTTCTCAAATTTAATCACCTCGTTTCCATTATCATGGGCAGTCAGGTGGGACAACCCCTTCTTCTATTTTACCATATATTCTTGAATTTAAAATTCAAGAATACATACTTCAATTGCAGATCATATTCATTACCAATATCAAAACACTTTTGCATACTCAAAATACTGTCAGTACATTTAGTATGTGGCTGTCGCTTAAACATACCCTGCCTCATCATATGCTCTTTGTTGATAATCATATGCATTTAAAATGTCTACGTCTTCCTGCGAAAACATTTCATTTATATAAAATGATTTTCCAGAGGCAGTTGCTCCGATCACAAAAGTTATAGAACTCATTAAATTCCTCCCTATAACGTCCATAATAATTTCTCAGCTTTCAATTACTTATCTCAGGATACTCCACAATCAGTTTTTCAACATTTGCCGGTGCAAGCACTGCCATGATATCAGTGATGTCCTTTTCGTTCCCAATTGCCTTGAATCCAGCCCATGCGTATGGAGAATCCTTTATAGTCATGGCTACTGCTTTCCTGTCGTGGTCGTATTCTTCATAAAGGCGCCTGGAATAGAGCATCATGTCTTCTGCTTTATGCTTCATCTCAGCAAACTGCCAATCATAGTACTTAATGATATGGGCATTAGCCGGAAAATCTTTTGCCAGCTTTGAAAGATCCTCACCATTACAGAAAAACTCAGCCATTCTCTTTACGGTGAACACTTTATTCGTAGATAATCTGTGCATAGCCACGTATGCCGGAGACTTTATCTTGACCCTGTTATGTTTCTCATCAACCACGACAAAGCCCTCATCCTCTATCTTGCCACCCTTATTTAGCGCAAGAGCAGCAACAAGACACTCATTCAAAGATATTAGTGCAAAGCTCCTGGGTCTCCTAAATTGCAGAAGCTCTGTATCCAACTCTTCACCTGTAAGATTATTTCTTGCGGTCAGGAAGAACAAGGAAGTCTCTTCATATCTGACAACAATCTGACTAAGTGGAGAAACAAGCTCAAAAATGTAGGTATAGTCTTTATTCAGTTCCTCAAAAGGAATCTCATTTACGTTTTCAGCACGGGCAATTATGTCCGCATAAGTCAGTTCGTTATACCCTGGAATAGCTGCATCCTTAGCATCACAGGTAGAACTTGTCGCAAATCTCCAAGCATCTTTGTACCAGAAAAGCTTTATCATAGAGCCATCTATCTTTTCCAGCACCCTGGCGCTATTCCAGTCAATATCTGCAGCATACTGTTCCTGTACATTAAAAAACTTATCAAACGGCCAGCAGACCACTACGCGCTGAACCACGTCAATTATAATTCCTCTTGCTTCGCATACCAGCGGATCTGAGAAATCGGCTTCTGCCATATACTTAAAGCATGCCAGATCACCATTACGGCTTATCCTAATGAGCCTTGCATTCAGCTTTTCTTCCCAGCTATCTGTATCATTTTCTATAAACTCTAATATCTTCGATTTCATTGCTATGTCTCTTTACTAATCCACTTCTTTTCTTTCTTCTCCACTGCATGGTCAATCGTGATCCTGTGTATACTGTCGATATCAGATACAATTCCGTCTTTTATCAGTTTTCCAAGATTGACCGGAGTATATCCGCATACATTGGCTGCAAGGTTTAAATGCTTGCAGCCTTCCTTGTACATCTCCATGTTACTGTGGTCATGTCCATGAATGTTAAGACACCACGGCAAGCCATATACCGGTTCATGCGACAAAAGAATCTTGTCTGCTATAAATAGCGGCCCAGAATATATCTCATTGAAAAGGTCCTTGTAATCTCCCCTTCTGTCATGGTTTCCAAGAAGCAGTATCTTCTTTCTGACCCTGAGCTTCTTTATATATTCAGGACTTCCAACATCTCCCAGGCAGACAAATGTGTCATTTTTCATGATCACAGAATTCAGGATATTGACCTGTTCATCTGGTTCTATCCAGTCAGGATCCATGAGCTTACAATCAGAATCTTTAAAATGCGTATCAGACAGGATATAAACAGATCCATTTTCTGACCAGTGCCTGAATGGTTCATACAATGTAGATATCATGTTCCCTCCATCTATGATCAGTCATCATTCTTCATAAGATACTTGTTGTTTATTACCTTCATCGATAACGGTCCACTCAATGTATAGGAATGAACCGGCTCTATGGGACGGATTACTATTCCTTCTCTGGTTGTTCCGTTGTATCCGATTCCTTCAGCCCTAGCTAAAAGAGCTGCTTCATCTAGATACTTTGCAAGAAGGTCATCACCTTCCTCTTCAACCGGTACCATCTGACAATGTACGTATTCACAGATTTCCCTAAGCGTGGCAAGATCTGTTCTCTTGTCATCCTCCTTGGCAGTAAATACAAACCATTCCGGCTTCTTTAGCTTAAGTCTGTTCTTCTGAATTCCTTCACCGCACCATTCTCCCTGAAGAACAAGTGTGCTAAGTCCGTGCTCATCTGCGTACTCTTTCATCTTTTCAGGTATGCCTGCAGCCTTTACATGCTCAACAAATGCGGACTTTCCATCATCCTTATAAGTAAAGTTATGTCCGGTAAAAGAGATTTCTCCATCCCTTACACCTATTGAATGACTTGATCCGTCCATCTTAGTAGTTATGTAAT
>JAGAXP010000241.1 GCA_017940955.1 Oribacterium sp. | reverse complement strand
TCTGATGTATATAAAGTCGGGCATCATGGCAGCTACAATTCTTCGAGTGAGGAATTTCTCAATATGGTTTCGCTGGAATATGCGGTTATAAGCTGTGCTGATGGTAATGACTACGGTCATCCCCATGCCGACAGTCTCCAGCGGTTGATGAATGTTGGCGTTCATTTATTCCGGACTGATAAGCAGGGGACTATAACCATTAGATCCGATGGAGAAACATTATCCTTTGAAACGGCTCCATGCGATGATTTCACACCCGGGGAACCGGTACTTAATTCCCAGTCTGTTACTAATGCAGCTGTAGCAGGAACAGTGCCTGAGACTACAGGTGATGAGAACTATAAGTATGTGAAGAATACCAATACTCTTAGATTCCACCTGCCACAGTGCGATTCTGTGAAAGATATGAAAGAGAAGAACAAAAAATATTCGAATCAGACAAGAGAAGAAATAATTGCGGAAGGATATAAGCCGTGTGACAGATGCCGGCCGTGAAGTTGTGAAGCCATCAGGGCTGGTTACACCAGTTTCTGATGGCTTTTAGGGTCTCCAAAGTTCTTGAGGGTTTCCCAAACAGATTGAGGGGCAGACTTGAGGGTCTGTGAGATAAATTGTATAAATTGTACCCCCCTATCAAGGACATTTGAATTAGTGTAGTGCCTAAATTTTGGACACCTTTACTAAGGCAAAATCCCTGATAATGGACATTGAAATGAGGTGTAACTCCATTGTCTTAGACATTTAATTCACTAGGATGTATAGATAAACATATAGAAATGACTATTGAAGGAATCAGAAGGTATATGAATGGATTGGCTCAGTCAACAAGTGTAGACAATAGTCTAGAATAGACCGAAATCTCAAAAGTTATTAAATAATAGTTTTGACCGATAGATTTAATGACGTAGATTTAGTATTTAAAGAAACAGAAGATATAAAAAAACGGCATTCGTTAAATGGTTATGATTCTATGATTGATCTTTGGTAAGCGGAAGAATAAAACCTGCCATTGCTCGTAACATCCCATTCAAAAAAGAACAGGCTTATGTAGATTGAATATCGGCTGTAATTCATATTATATGTTTTGCGTTTTTCACTGGAAAGGAATAAAAAATGGGACTTGCCTTCACTTTAGTTTTAATTGTCATACTTTTTATAGGTATGGCACAGCGAAATTTTTCTGTGTCTATGACAGAAGAAACAATAATGGAGTTAATACAGAGGAAAATAATCTCCAGACTTTGTGTTGGAAGTGTAATAGAAACAAGAGCGATAAGATATTTTTTTAAACTAAAAGTTTTTAGAGGTAGGTATGGTTATCCAAGAAGAGATTGAAAAAAGAGTTTTTTCCAAAGATATGCAGCTGACACCGGGCAAGGGAAGTGCACAGGTCAGTATGAGTAAAATCAAGGAATTTGATGAGAGACTATTTGACTTAAGAATAGATATAGGTGATGTTATCGATGCTTATGCAAAGAAACACAATATAAAACCGAAGTATGATGGCATTGAGGAACTGACACACATATCAACTTCACAGATTAAGCAGATGATAAACGGTCGTGCCAATATCACACGTACAAGTCTTTACAAGCTAGTGGTCGGATTAAAGATGACCGTTGAGGAGGCAAACAAGCTGTTCGGTAAGTTCAGTAATGAACTTACCGAAGATTGTCTTGAAGACTACATTTGCATAAGAGCTTTGAAAGATCGAGATGATATAACTCATTTTATTAATGAATACAACCAATATACAAAGGGAAACAAGCTGAAAGATCCTTTGGCATAAAAGGGTGGACCGTCCACCTCCTTTTTATTTACAGATTTTGTTAATGTAAAGCTAACAGGAAAACATGATCTCGAAAGGAGAAGGATATGAAAAAGATATTCAATTGGTCAACTATGAATCTGGATTTTATGAGAGCAGTGATTTTGGCCTCACCATATGCAGAGGAGTTCAAACCCAAGATGGATTCATGTGATGACGAGGATGCACCGGACAGGTTTGCTTCATTTATGAATAAGATCTGTGCTTATCCGGATAATAATTTTATTTATCGATACAGAAATGTTATAGAAAGGCATCTACTTAGAAAATATCCCGAGGTATGTAAAGAAATATTTAGGGTGATGAATATTCCTATGGGGTCAATGAATGAAAGACTTGATAAGCTTTACAAAAAATCAACTTCATCTAGTCTTGCTGACTGTTATTCAAAGGCTCTTTTACGTATAAGCGGTTTAAATGCTCCGATTAATGAGTATTCTAAGTTCAAGTACCTTGTTTCCGTTGATATGAAGAATACTCCGGTTGAAGAAGTTCCACTTTATGATTTTCAAAAGGAAGCCCAGGAACGCATGTACAAGTACTATATCGATAATGACGGCAAAGCCGGACTTCTTGTTATGCCTACAGGAAGTGGAAAAAGCCGTACTGCTACTACATTCCTTATCAAAGAACTGATCGGAAGAGGATATCAGGTATTATGGATCGCACATAGACATATGCTGATAGATCAGGCCGCTGACTGTTTTGAAAGGTTCGCAGGTTTAGCCAAGGTTAATGATCCTAAGATTAAACATTATCGGATAAGTTGTATATCAGGACAACATCAGTCAATCAAGCAGGTTGGTGACAGTGAAATCATCGTAGCAAGTATTAGTTCTTTATATCGTAATAAGCCACATCTAAAGAGGGTACTTAAGAACAAATTAATGGTCGTTGTGGACGAGGCTCATCATACAGTAGCTGATTCATATGATGATATCGTGCATTTTATTTTCAAAAACAAAAAGAATGTAAAATTACTTGGGCTTACGGCTACACCGGTAAGAATGAATGAAAAAGCAACAGGTTATCTCATGAATCAGTATGAGAATAATATCATTTATTCCGTTCCTATGTCTAATTTGATAAGTAGTGGAATACTTTCTGATCCACATTTTATTAAAGTCGAGACCGGTCAGAATTTTGAGCCGCTCATTACAAAAGATGAAGAGAAACTAATGTGCCGTTATAGAGAACTTCCGGAAACATTGATCGGAAAAATAGCTGCGTCTCACATACGTAATGAAGTAATCCTGAAACAATATTTTGATCATTGTGCAGAATACGGAAAGACTCTTATTTTTGCCATGAACATGATGCATTGCCGCCTTTTGGTTGATGAACTTAAAGAAAATGGAGTTAAATGCGACGGTGTATGGTCTGGTAGAGAAGATAATTCTGCCATAATTGACAGGTTTAGACGCGGTGATCTGGATGTGCTTGTGAATGTAAATATTATGACAGAAGGTACCGATGTTCCTGATATACGCACAGTGTTTCTTACACGTCCTACACAGAGTGAAGGATTCCTAATGCAGATGATTGGAAGAGGTATGCGTGGAAAACAGGCAGGAGGAACTGAGGCTGTAAATATCGTGGATTTCCATGATAAGTGGGAGACTTTCAATAAATGGCTGGATCCTCAATGGCTCATCGAGGGTGAGGGTGATAAGCCGGAAAAATCCAGTGATAAGAAGCACTATGAGTATGATGAAATTGAATGGAGTCTTTGTAAGGATGCTTATAAAGAGTTATGTTACAAACATTTTGAAATAGAAGAATCCGTTGCAGTACCATGTGGATGGTATTCTTTCCTGGACGAGTATGGTGAACCTGAAAGGATGCTTGTATTTGATAACTATCTGGATGGAATAAAGAAGCTGATAGCCGACCGAGACAGGTGGATTTCTGATAAATCTATATCTCCGGCAGCTTTGAGAGATATGTATTTTACAGGAATGGGTTACCGCCCGTCATTAAGAGACATTGAACTTCTTGCAGAAAATATACGTAATAGAGAAGTATTACCACACATATTCCCTATAGAGGGTAGAAAGAAAATTGAACCTTCTATTGTTCTTAAGCGAGCTGCGCTGGAAGGTAAAGATGTTTTCGCATTTGCCGGACAGGTCTACGATGATAATCCGCTTGCAGAAGATCTGTTCGAAACCAAAGAAAAATACATCATGGCGGTTTGTCGTGCGAAGGTATATGAGAATCAGTTGCCTTTAGGTTCAAAGGTTGAAGAGCTGCCTATGGAGATGATTCCGTTCTCAAGAGAACCTTTTTATGATGTTGAGGAGCTGATGAAGGAAGTCATCAATGAACGATTTAACGGTACCTACGATGGAATAAGCGGAATTAAATGGACTGATAAAGCTGTAAAAAGTTATTTCGGAATGTTCTATCCAGATAGTAACTCTATCTTTATAAATTGCGTACTTAATTCCAAGGATGTACCTCGAGAGGTAGTTAAATTTGTGATCTATCATGAGTTGCTGCACAGGGATATTCTTCCACATAACGCAGAGTTTCGTGAAAGAGAACACAAGTATCCAGACTATGTTAATTGTGAACACTTCTTATATGACCACATGAATCAGTTTGATATCAAGGAATGGTAGAACAAACGTATTTATGGATATGATCATAATATGAAGGAGGAACTTGTCAATGGCATGGGGTTATGCAAAAGGATTCGTTATTGAATATGTAATGTCTCCTGGAAAGAAGAAAACAAATAAAAAAAAAGAAACGAAAAAGAAGCTGCCGTAATTGCCTAAATTACGATAAGGTATTGCAA
Organism: Oribacterium sp.; assembly: GCA_017940955.1. Next base: position 893 of record JAGAXP010000241.1, on the reverse strand, counting down.
AAATGCAGTTTGTCTTCGAAATATTTGTCTATTGAAGATCATGATGCATGTAAACGGTGTCCTTTTTATAACATACCATTAAAAAATGGCAAAAAACATCTGCCCTAAAAGTCGATAACAAAGTTATCAATAGAGATAACCAATCAAAACTTAACAAATGTTTTAATAAGAATTATGGATGAATTAAATCGGGAGTTATATCATGCTTGGAAATAGATGTGGTAAAAGACTGAACGGGTATGTACCAGAATATGTTGTATTTGATCTCGAGACCACCGGAATTTCCTGTGAGAAGGACAGGATAGTTGAGATCTCAGCGGTTAAAGTTGTAAACGGAATAGTAGTTGAGGAGTTTTCAGAGCTGGTAAATCCTAATTGCAAAATTCCTTACTATGCAAGCCGGGTAAATGGAATCACTGATGAAATGGTAAAGGATGCCAGAACATTTGATAAGGTACTGCCAGATTTTCTCGGATTTATCGGAGACAGCATACTTGTAGGACATAATATTCAGTCCTTCGATATGAAGTTCCTGTACAGGGAGTGTAAGGAACTGTATGGAGAGACATTGGCAAATGACTATATAGATACTTTGTACTACTCGAGAATGAAGGTACCGAAGCTTATCCATCACAGGTTAACTGATATGGCAGAATACTTTAATGTGAACTTTGCTTCCGGGGTACACTAAAGCAGGTGTAACCCCTCGAAAATGGCGTAATTCCGTGGATTTTTTGGTTGTTTTGCATCTTAAATCGTGATATAATTAGTGTAACGGTTACACTAAAGCATGGAGGCCTCATGTATTACGATTTCAGAGTAGAAATCCCTAAAATCAAGGGTAAGATCATCACGAAGAAAAAAGGTACTGCGCGATATATCCTATACCAGTA
>JAGAXP010000240.1 GCA_017940955.1 Oribacterium sp. | reverse complement strand
TGTCAATGATCGCAAAGCGACGGCGTAGCCGCTTGTCATTTACAGCTTATTCTGACCATGGTAAAACCGGATAAGCAAGAGGAACATATATCAATAAAGTATTTCAAGGTTTTACTGACAACTACCTTGACAATTAGCGATACAAAGAGTATTGTGATTGCACTAAGCCAGGTGAATCCTATGTTAATGGCTGGGTATTGTACAATCAGGCTATATGGAATTTCTGATATTAAGGTTAAAGCCAGGATATTTGATACATACTTTTTTAGTGTTCCGTGCTGTTTTGAAAAGTGAAATCCTCTTGCTATGCAATAAGCAAACAGAGGCATTGCAAAACGTCCGATAAGCCGGAATATAATAATATCCTTTAATAATATGACACCTATATGGTCTATAAGCATCGTTAAAAGGGCCAGTAGCTTTATCATCCAAACCTCCAAGAAAACGTTTCTGCATTTAATTATGGGAGGATTTCTTCGGTTATCAGTAAAAAAAGCAAATCAGTTTAACAAAATTATAAATGAACAATAATGCTGTGATATTGAATGTAGCCAGGAATATCTGGAACCGATAGTCATAGGAACGTAACAGTTATAATAAAAAGCCCCGCAATGGGGCTTATGAAGTGCATCTATGAAGCCGGAACCAAACGGCCTCCTCGCTCAAAGATCTCAAGCATGAGGGTTCTGGATTTCTCGCTGAGAGCTCGTATCTGGTTGCTTTTTAAGTTGCATTCATGTATTACCTGTCTGCAAAGTGACATAGCGCTTGAAGCTTCCTGGTCGGTGCCTTCCTTGAGAGTCTTTCCATGAAGGTCAAGAACCCTATAATTCCATCCGTCGCAATCCTTTTTAATGTCAATAGCGTATTTTTCCGCTACGAACATTTTTTGGACATCTTGGTATGGTAAAAAGTCTTCTTTACATCTCCAGCAATGGAACCTTTCCTCTTCATAAAGCCCGGAATCGTTTGTTTTTCCGGAATTCAGTATTTTTTTACCGCACAGTGGGCATGGCATTTCTTTTTGATAGAATATCTTCACTTCATCTCCTCCTGCGTTTTTAATGCATGACTTATATTTTGTTACACTGTAATTATGGGAAGGGATATTTCTTATAAGAGAAAGGATTTTCATGAAAAAAGCTTTCTGAAGAAACAAGTTGAAAGCTGTTTGAGTTAAAACATAGACCACAGAAAACCATTGATTTTTTGAGTATTCTATGAAATAATAATTCCCGTAAGTTACGTTAAGTAATTCGGAGAAGCACCGATACATGAGATCGGTCAAGGTAGGCTTTCGGGCTTACCTTTTTTATTGCAAAAAAAGTCCTCTGCTTCAAAAAGGCAGAGGCTTGTATATCACGGCTAAAAAGTCGTACATCAGATATCATGAAGGTTCTTAATAGCCCTAATCACTGGAGCGACAATATTTACTCTTATTACCACTTTTCCTTCAATACTAGTGAGCGGCACAGGACTAAAGTCCTTGGTCGAGTTGTTATCGCCTTTAAAAATGTAATCCCCATCTTCTGTAACATCGACGATCCTATGAATGTATTCCATTCCTGTTGATGAACGGTACATGGCTATATCTCCGATATTCGGTTTTCTTTTTTCACTGTATGAGAATGGATTTACGTATACTATGGATCCAACCTGTAGTGTCGGCTTCATTGAACCTGTTTCTATGTATCTCACTTTAAAAAGGATTGTGATAATAAAAAAGAGCACAATTAGTGCAGTGAGCAGTTTGTCCCCGATATCCAATAATTTTTTTCTATTCATTCTTTCAATGGTCTTTCCGGTATACAAGTACCTCTGTATATTTTGCTTTCTCTATTTATTATTGGGGGACTTTTGGCTGTATTAGTATTTTTCGGGATTTTCAAATTATGTTGCAATATCCTTAATATGTGTTACCATCTTTCTCAGTAACACTTAATTCGATTCCAGAAAGGAGGCCACCATGACTAAGAACACTTTGACAAATGTAAATGCAACCCGAGGGATGGTTATCCTTTTTTTCTGTAATTAAGTAGGCATATTCTGTCTATATCTACAGTTTTCATAGGATGATCAACACCTCTTTATTCGGGAGGTGTATTTTTTTGCCCTTCCGTGCTTTTAACGAAGGAAATCAACTATGGAGATAATCAAAGGAGCTTTTTCAGAAGCTCATGTTTTCACTACAAACAACAGCGATACTGCCCTTGATCAGTATGCAAGAGCCCAGCTTCAAATGATATGCGACAATGAATCATCAAAAGGGTGTGTTATAAGAGTAATGCCGGATGTTCATCCCGGAAAAGTCGGAACCATTGGTCTTACTATGACTATTGGAGACCGTATCATGCCTAATCTTATCGGAATCGATATAGGGTGTGGTATGACACTTGGTAAGATCAAAGGAAAAAAGATCGAAGGGCAGAAACTCGACACTGTGATAAGAGACTGCATCCCATCTGGTTTTAACACCCGAAAAAAGCCACATAGATTTGCTGATGATTTTAATTTCTCGGATCTTTGTTGTTCATCACATATAAGGACCGATAAAGCAAGACTCAGTTTGGGAACATTAGGCGGCGGCAATCATTTCATCGAGGTCGATAAGGATACGGACAATGATTTTTACATAGTCATCCATACCGGAAGCAGACACCTTGGAAAAGAAGTGACTGAATACTACTTAAATGAAGGACAGAAAGCCTTGAAATCAAAAGGAATAG
>JAGAXP010000239.1 GCA_017940955.1 Oribacterium sp. | reverse complement strand
TATGTACATCGGAAACGGCCAGATTGTTAATGCAGCCTCCCGCCGCTCCGGCATCCGCATCTACCGCTGGAACTACCGCACCCCGGTCGCAATACGAAACGTAATCGGCGATTAATTCAAATCTACAAAAAGGGTAGCACCTCGGTGCTACCTCTTTTGTCACTTGATTCAATTGTAAATTAAGCCAAAACGTGAGAGAAACCGAAGCGGTGGGTGCCAAGGCTTGCGAGTTGAAAAGACAGCCGGTCAGTTATGTCCGTCAACGGCACACGTCAGTGTGACGGGGACGAACATAACTGACCGGCTGTCTTTTCAATCGAGTGGGCCGGCGCCCGCCGCTTCGGTTTCTCGTACCATTTCACATAAGTGCATTCCTAAACTCCAGCCCGTTAAAGTTGTAGTAGTGCGTCGGCCTACCCTGTCTTACGGACCTGTCCTGCTCCCCATTATCAGTCAGACTGATGATATTGAGATCCAGAAGCTTTGCCAAAATACGGCTCGCAGATCTCGAAGTAATTCCAAGAGCAGAAGATAACTCATGGGAACTGATGATCTGCTTCTCATCCTGCTCAAACATGCTGATCAGCTTAAGGATATTCGTCTCATTTATACCGTTATCCCTAGCGAAATTCAGAGCCTTCTCATTGGAGTAATTGTACATAAGCTGGGTATCCGAACTCAAAGGTCCCGTTACCTTGCCCTCCTCACCAACAAAGAAAGCATCATTTCTGCCATATCTGTTGGCCTCCATCAAAGCATGCTCGGAAAAATATCTGGAACGCTCCTTTGATGAACTTACACCGGCACCTATTCTGAAAGCAAATCCAAGCTCCTTCTTCATTTTGAGAAGAACAGGACGGAGCTTCTCGACTTCAAAGGTCCCTGCCTCCATCTGTGCATGTATCTCGAACTGATTAAACCCCTGAGTGATGCTGAAATGTATGTGATTCTCCTTGCGGTAATCCACAAGCATCTTATACAACGTAGCCTCTCGGTATTCCTGTTCCTCCTGGTCTATATCCTCACCAAAAGGCAGACGTATGAGGATGCTGAGCTCGTCCTTTTGATCAAACTGATTAAGCTTTAATTCCTTTAGTGCAGTCCTGATGGATTTAATTATCATATCCTCCGACGGAAAAACCGCAACATAAGGAATATGAAGCTCATCAAGTCTTTTAAGATTATTGATGGAGCGGGAGAGTATGTAATCTATCCTGCCCTCATCCCAAAGCTTTTTTGCATAAGCTGTCAGATGCTTATAATCATAATGAGCGTCTTCGAAGAAATACGGACATTCCTCCTTTTTGATATATTGCCTTACTCCCATATAGTTATTGGTAGGAGTCAGAAAGTCGCAATAAACCCGGTTTAATCTTGTTCCGGGATGATCGTTTTTAAACTGAAGAAGTATTGCTAAAACATCGATAGGCTCGTATGCCGTAAAAGTACAGGGAATCCTTATGTCCGGAAATTTGGTTTTTATATAATGATAACCAAGCTCTCCGGAGAAAAAGATTACGTCGCATTTCCCTTTACAGTCCTGATATATTTCATCTATATCCGTAAGCTTCTTATATATATATTTGAAAAACTGACAGCCAAAATCATGTTCTGCAATAACCTTATCCACAGGTTCCAGTGAATGATCCGGACTAACGATAGCAACATTGATCATGATATTACTCCTGTATTTTAAGACTTAAGTCTTTATGTCTTTAAACATAGGGTATCACCGAGTGTTTTTAAAGTCAAACAAAACATGTTTTTTACAGGTAAAAACTGCCATATTTCAACGCTTAGAAGGAAACAATACCTTACCAAATAAGAACATAAGTTTTAAGGAGATGGATTTTATTCTTCAGATGGTCTATAATGTAGTAGTTATACTTTGCAATTTTAAGGTGGGGTAAAATGGGTAGACCAAAAGGCAGTAAAAATAAAACAAAAAAGAGAACGGCAACCAGCAGCCGTTCCAGGAAGAATACATATGATGCACCGATGATGAGTGACGAAGTCGCCATTATCATTACCTTTGCTGTATCAGCATTTCTGTTTTTATCCAATTTAGGACTTTGTGGACCTATCGGAGCCTTCTTAAAAGGCCTTCAGCTGGGTCTCTTTGGTGTTGTTGGATATATTTTCCCTATAGTACTGAGCTTTGTAGTTGTATTTATGCTGTCCAATCTGGACAATCCATATGCCACATTCCGAATGACTACAGCTCTTTTCATGCTCATATTCATATCGGCTTTTCTGCAGCTTGCCTTTGGGGAAGTTGCGCAAATGGGACTTGCCGATTTTTATAAGGAAGGCGCCGTATACGGCACCGGTGGAGGAGCCATCGGCGGAGCTCTGGCCATGGTTCTTTATTCCGTTACAGGAAAAGTAGGCGCTATACTCATCCTTCTTGTGGCATGTTTCATTTGTCTCATTTATATCACCGGCAAACCTCTTGCAAGAATGCTTGCAGAACAGTCCGGGCAAGCTGCCATCAAGGCAAGAGACAGGGCAAGGGAAAACTGGAACGATGTTGCAGCCTCCGCCCGCATGCACAGAGAAGAAAGACGTCTTGCCAGGGAAGCGCAGCAGCGCGAACTTGCTCATAAGCGTATCGACTTTGCCCTTACGGGAACAGATGATTCACCGGCAATGAATTTCGGATCCACCGTAAACACAATGAACATTACGGGTTCCCGAAGTGAAGAGCCTTTGGCATTAGCTTCATATGATGCTGCCCCTGAGCAGATTTACGATCTTAACACAGCAGCTTCATCTGATGTTGTTCACACCTCTGAACCAGACCTTTATGCTGAACCTTTTGCAGAGGTAGATGCCGCACTTGATGCAGCTTTTGAACGAAATGCACAACCGGCAAATGAAGCAGTCCCATATTCCTCTTTGGATACAGAAGCTGCAGCATCTCCCTACAGGGATGATCTGTTTAATGACGTAAGACCTCCTCACAGTGCCGTTGAACCTTCCACAGGTATAGTTGTCACAGAAATAACTGATGATGTTTACGCTAAAAAATCATCCTTTGCACCGGAGCCGCACGAGCTTTCCCGGATTTCAGACCCTGACAATGTGGTCAAAGCCTCCTATGAAGATGATTTCTCTCAGATTTCAGGCCTTGACAATACATCGAAGGTCTCCTACGAAAGAGATAATCCTGCGGATGATATTCCATCCTTTGAACATACAGAAGAAGAGACAGAGTTTCCTGAGGACTATCTGAACGATGACGGCGTCACCATGTCAGCTAACGGCAAGACTACTATTTCAAGAGGTGATATGGAACAGGGAACCAGACGTATCGTTGCCTCAAACGGTCAGATAATTGATGCAGATGTTGAACCTGTATCCAAAAAGGTAGAAACCCAGCTCGAAAGAGAAAAACGTGAAAACACCCCTACAGCTCTTGACAATGCAAAGGTGGAACAGGAGATAAAAAAGAAAACGCCGCCAAAGCCATACATCATCCCGCCTCTCAGCCTCCTGAAGAGCGGTGGTGCACAGGACTCCGACTCAAGGGAAGAAATCCGCCAGAACGCAGTAGTTCTTCAGGAGACTTTAAAGAGCTTCGGTATCAATGTAAAGATCACCAATATTTCAGTGGGACCGGCTGTTACCCGTTACGAGCTTCAGCCTGAGATAGGCGTAAAGGTTTCAAAGATCGTTTCTCTTACCAATGATATCAAGATGGCCCTCGCGGCGGTTGATATCCGTATAGAAGCTCCCATCCCCGGAAAATCCGCGGTAGGAATCGAGGTTCCGAACAAACACAGCTCCATGGTATATCTGGGAGATGTTTTCAGGAGTCAGGAGTTCATGGATGCAAAGTCAAGGATAGCCTTCGGTGTTGGTAAAGACATTGCCGGAAAGACTATTGTCACCGATATAGCAAAGATGCCTCACCTCCTTATCGCAGGATCCACAGGTTCCGGAAAATCGGTTTGTATCAACACCCTCATTATGTCCCTGCTGTTTAAATACAAGCCGGAAGAACTCCGTATGATCATGGTTGATCCCAAGGTGGTTGAGTTAAGTGTTTACAACGGAATCCCTCACCTCCTTATCCCTGTAGTCACGGATCCCAAGAAGGCTGCAGCTGCCCTTAACTGGGCCGTGGCCGAGATGACAGACCGATATAAGAAGTTTGCGGAAAGCGGTTCAAGAGATCTTAAGGGATACAACGAAAAGATCGAGAGAGTCATTAACGATCCTGAGGTTCCCGAGGACCAGAAACCCGAAAAGCTGCCTCAGATCGTAATCATCATCGACGAGCTTGCCGACCTTATGATGGTATCCAGCCAGGAGGTGGAAGATTCCATCTGCCGTATAGCTCAGCTTGCCCGTGCTGCCGGAATGCATCTGGTTATCGCTACCCAGCGTCCTACAGTAGATGTCATCACCGGTCTTATCAAGGCCAATGTTCCGAGCCGTATCGCTTTTGCGGTTTCTTCAGGAACCGATTCCCGTACCATCATTGATATGAATGGTGCAGAAAAGCTTCTCGGAAAGGGAGATATGCTGTTCTTCCCTCAGGGCATCCCTAAACCGGTTCGTGTCCAGGGTGCCTTTGTTTCCGATCAGGAGGTCGGGGCCGTTACGGATTTCATAAAAAAGACTATGGGTGACATACAGTACAGCGAAGACATTCAGGCTCAGGTACAGTCAGGAGGCGGTGCTGCCGGTGCCGGCAGTTCCCAGAGTGACCTGGATGATCTTTTCTTTGAAGCCGGTCAGCTCATCATAGAATCCGAGAAAGCATCCATCGGTATGCTTCAGCGTAAATTCCGCATAGGCTTTAACCGCGCAGCAAGAATCATGGATCAGCTGGCAGAGGCCAATGTAGTAGGCCCTGAGGAAGGCACAAAGCCCAGAAAGATTCTCATGAGTCTTGATGAATTTAATGCTCTGAATTCTTAGGATATATTCCTTTGAAGATATTTTTGTTGTCTACTTTATACTAGGGAGAAAGAGGTACGAAATGAAGTCTGATATCGAAATCGCACAGGAAGCCGTTATGGAACGTATCACCGACGTCGCTGCCCGATACCAAATCGAGGCAGATGATCTCGAACAATACGGAAAGTACAAAGCAAAGCTCAGCAATGAGCTTTGGGACAAATTAAAGGATCGTCCAAACGGAAAACTGGTTCTGGTTACTGCCATCAATCCAACACCTGCGGGAGAAGGAAAGACCACAACATCCATAGGACTTACCGATGCGTTAAACTATGTTGGCAAAAAAGCAGTAGTAGCCCTGAGAGAGCCATCACTCGGACCCTGCTTCGGTATAAAGGGCGGAGCTGCCGGCGGCGGATATGCACAGGTTGTTCCCATGGAGGATCTCAATCTTCACTTCACAGGTGATTTCCATGCCATAACCAGCGCAAACAATCTTCTTGCCGCATTACTTGATAATCATATCCAACAGGGCAACGAGCTCAGGATCGATCTTAAGAGCATTAACTGGAAACGCTGCGAGGATATGAATGACCGTCAGCTCAGAAACATTGTCATCGGAATGGGAAGAAAGACTGACGGAGTGGTAAGAGAAGACCATTTTGTCATCACCGTTGCATCCGAGATAATGGCTATCCTTTGTCTTGCAGATGACATGGATGACCTCAAAGCCCGTCTCGCACGTATCATAGTTGCTTATGATGTTGACGGAAATCCTGTGACCGCCGATATGCTTCATGCCACAGGCTCTATGGCAGCACTTCTTAAGGATGCCATAAAGCCAAATATCATACAGACCCTTGAGCACAATATGGCCATCGTTCATGGAGGACCTTTTGCCAATATTGCTCACGGCTGCAACTCCGTACAGGCAACACGTTTTGCACTTAAGCTCGGTGACATTGCCGTTACAGAAGCCGGTTTCGGAGCCGATCTTGGTGCCGAGAAATTTTTTGATATCAAGTGCCAAATGGCAGGCTTCAAACCTGACGCCGTTGTTCTCGTAGCAACCGTAAGAGCCCTTAAGTATAACGGCGGCGTTCCGAAGGCGGAGCTTTCCGCAGAAAATCTTGATGCCTTAAGAAAGGGTATCGTCAACCTGGAAAAGCATATAGAAAACCTTCAGACCTATGGCGTTCCCGTAGTTGTTGCCATAAATCAGTTTGCATCAGATACAGAGGCAGAGCTTAACTTCATAGAAGATTTCTGTCGTAACAAGGGCGCCGATTTTGCTCTTTCCAAGGTTCACGGAGAAGGCGGAAAGGGCGGCGTAGAGCTCGCCAATGCAGTCATAAAGACTCTTGAGACTAAGAAATCTAATTTCGCACCGGTACAGAAGCTTTCAGAATCACTTTATGACAAGATCAATTCCGTAGCCATCAATATCTATGGTGCTGACGGTGTGGATTTCGAGCCTAAAGCAAAGAAAGCTCTGGATAAACTCACAGAGCTGGGCTTCGGAAATGTACCTGTATGTATGGCAAAGACCCAGTACAGTCTCAGTGATGATCCAAAGAAGCTTGGCAGACCTTCAAACTTCCGTATAACCGTGAGAGAAGCTTACGTATCTGCCGGAGCAGGCTTCATAGTATGCCTCACGGGAGACATCATGACTATGCCGGGACTTCC
>JAGAXP010000238.1 GCA_017940955.1 Oribacterium sp. | reverse complement strand
TTTTGTTTTTACAGAAATAAGTCTTAGATCACTGGTCCCAAAGAACAGTGAATTTCGTATCATACCTATCCTGAAGAGGTTAAATACATAAAACATCGATTTCATGATGTTTATAAATCCAAATGTACTTACAAGTTCCTCGACAGTTGGAGGATAGCCCCATCTTCTTGAGTGATTTCCGACGTATTCTGCTATTTTTGTTTCAAGTATTCCCATTATTGTAATCCCCTTTGTGTGCTTTTTTATCGGCAGATATTACTCTGGTCGATATAAACATCTTATCGGCTTTGTGTGTTTGAAATGTTTCTGAAATATAAAGTATCCATAAAATCACTTTTACAACATATCTTAAAGCAACAGGGCAGATAGTAACATCACTTATTGAGAAGGATAACGGACTTTATTCTCCTTTTTTAGCGAAAAAAAATACCGCCACCGGGAGCCTGCTGCAGTGACGGTACCTTATCTTTTCGGAAGATTGTTCATCTGATATCTTCCTAAAATCGAAGAATAGGAACTTCAAATACGCTAAAAATGTGATATATTCACACAACCTTGTGGGATACAATGTGTCTATAAAGAAATCAAAAATACGGCGGTTGCGAAAGGAGGATACCCATGAAGGGATTTTGGAAAGGGTTCATTGTTGCGATGCTCATAGTATATGTGATTTCACCGGTAGATCTCATTCCCGGACCTGTAGATGATATTGTGCTGGTATTTCTTTCATACGTAGCCAGCAGGAGAAAAAATCTGGTTGAGAAAAGTGATGATGAGCGTATTGAAGTAATTGATGCAGATGGAAGGGAGCTTTAAGGAGGCATGTGTGATGGAAAAGAAATTATACAGAAGTAATGACAGAAAGATATTTGGTGTGTGCGGCGGTATTGCTGAGTATTTTGGATGGGATCCGACCGTGATAAGGATATTGTGGGTAGTCTTTTCGATATCCGGAGGTGCGGGAGCAGTGATATATCTTATTGCTGCGCTCCTCATGGAAAATCATCCTGATTATACTAGCAGGTATGATAACAGATAAGATACACATCCGCCATTAAGGATGTTGATATAGGGGCTCCGGGGCTTTCACTGTCCCGGAGCTCATTTTATGTCAATATGAATTGGATACAAGGCGGATGGTGTTAGATTATATAGTCGATAAAATATATGTCTTTGATGACGAAATTATGATAACATTATTCTATACTGATGATAAAAGGACATTAGAATTTCACCTATTCTACAGAATAGTGAGGAATTATTGAATTATATGGAAGTTACAGAAAAGCAGTGGGCAGCATTTTTTCATGAGATCAATCCGGGCTTTTTCAACCCGGATCATGATGAAAGAATGCAGAAGGACAAACCTTCCTCCGAGATGTGTCTCGATCTGCGGAAGTTTGATGAAAACTGCTATGAGAAGAAATTTCCTGAAAATATAACATTCGGATGTATGAACAAAGATCTCGATGAACTGTTAGCGGTAGTGGAAAAGGTGATGCCAATCTGGGTTCCGCTTTTTGATGGGCGTACAAAGGTATATTGCGGTTTCGTGGATGGGAAGATTGTCAGCTTTTGCATGGTTGAGGATTTGGGAGAGCATATATTAGCCGGAGAGAGGGTAAAAATCGGTAGCCCGGGATGTGCCGGAACGTTACCGGAATACCGCAATCGCGGAATTGGAACGGTCATGCTCCGTAATGTGACGAAGATCCTCAGGGATGCGATGTATGACTATAGTTATGTCCATCATACTTATGAGACCGAATGGCTAAAAAAACTCGGATACGAGGTGGTTCTGCGTTGGGACGACAGAGGCTTCATCTGGTCTTAAAGTGAGCGCAAATATTAACAATACAGTTGTTTGAGGACATCGTTTAGAGGATTGGATTTGATGAGATTAAATAGGAGGCTTTTGTATGAAAAATAGGTTTATCGCGCTTTTTCTTTCAGCGTTCATGATGATCACTGTGTTGTCAGGATGCCAAAATGCATCTTCAGGCAAATCGGACACTTCTGCAGATTCTTCGGATAAGGTTGAGATCAATATATATCACTGTACATTTAACATAGCATCGGCCGATAGCGCAGAAGTTCAGGTAATCGAAGATGCGATCAATGACTATATTGCAGACAAGATCAACGTCAAAATAAAACTCACGGATTTGGGCCAGGGCGAATATGAAGACAAATGCAATCTTGCCATAGCAAACGGCGAAGCGAATCTTTTCTGGACTGCCAGCTGGATGGGCAGCGTGTCCACAGATAGTCTTGTATCAGGGAAGGCCGCATATGACTTGAGTGAATTACTTCAGGGAACAGATTTATATGATTCCATACCCGAAGCAGTATGGGAGTCTTCCCAATATAACGGAAAGGATTATTTTATTCCCTGCTATAAGGAGTCATCAGAAGGATATGATCTGGTTTATCCCACGGAAAAAGCCACAAAATACGGATGGGATCTGTCGTCTGTTAAGAAATTGGCGGACCTCGAACCCATGCTTGAGCAGATGAAACAGGATGGAGTGAAGTATCCGCTGCTTTTGCAGATGATGCCTTTCTTTAGTAAATTCTACCTTGACGATTATGAATTCATCCTGGGAAGTACGCTGATTGCTGTTGACCGTGATACCAATGAAGTGGTGGATTGTCTCACACTTCCCGAATACAGAGAATTTCTGAATCTCATGAGCAGGTGGGGAGAAAAGGGCTATATCAGTGCAGAAGAAGCCACAAAGACGGTACCGGAAAATGCGATCAATACCACTGACTGGGGCTTTGCAGCCTGGTGGGATGTGCCGGTCAATGAGGAAGCCTCAGCAACCTACGGGCAGGACTGTGACGTGATCCATATGACAAAGAATTATCTCAATTCCACGAGTACACTGGGCTCGTGCTTTGCAGTCTCCTCTGCAAGTACGGAGGAACAGGCAAAGGCTTGTGTGGATTTTTTGGGATTGATGTATACGGACCAGGTATTGGCCGGATTGTTCACCTTCGGTATTGAGGGAACCGATTATGATGTTGAGGACGGTGTTGTTGTCAAAAAAGGCGGACTCTATGATCACAGCTCCTGGGAATCAGGATCGATCGTGTCGACTCCTCTCGAGGTCGGTGACCCTGAAAACAAAGTGGAATTATATGAACAATTCAATAAAAACTCCGAGGAAGCACTTGCAAACGGGTTCCGGTTTGACTTTTCTCCCGTAGAAGCCGAGTGGTCAGCGTGCAACAGCCTCTTTGACCAATATGGCTATGTACTTGAGCAGGGGGGATGTCCCACAGCGGAAGTGGATGCCAGACTGGAAGAGTTCCGGTCAGAGCTTGATGCTGCCGGATACCAAAAGGTCCTTGCCGAAGTCGCAAAACAATATGAGGCATGGAAGGCTTCAAAATAAAAAATAAGGATCAGTCACAAGATTATGTCTAAAGGAAGATATTCCAAGGGCGCTGATAATAAAGTGCTCGAAAAACTTTTTTTCAAACTGTTGCCGGTGCAGATCGTGCTCATCGGAATGGGCTCCATCAATTCCATCATAGACGGAACCATTGCCGGGCATTATATTGATGAGAGAACAGTGGGTGCTATCGGTCTGTTTTACGCGGTGATAACGATCATAGGAGCAATCAGTTCGATAATACTCAACGGCGGAGCAGTCATCAGCGGAAATCATATCGGACGCGGGGAGATTAAAAAGGCCGGCGGCATCTTTTCACTCTGCATAGTTCTTGCCCTTATGCTTGGTGTGATAACCACGCTGGTATGTATCTGCTTTCCCGAACAGATTGCCCTTTTTTGCGGCGCGGATGATTCCTTAAAAGAAAGTGTTGCGCAGTATGCAAGGGGATATTGTATCGGATTTATCCCTATGTTTTTGGCAGAGCAGCTCTCGTATTTCCTTCAGGTTGAAAATCAGAACAGGAGAAGCTATGTCAGTGCTGTTGTCGCGTTTTTCTGTAACATATTCCTTAATCTTTTCTTCGTTGAGGTGCTTAATCTGGGAATCATTGGGCTCGCATATGCCACCAGTGCCTGTAACTGGATATTTTTCCTGATATTGGCATCATACTATTTTTCAGATAAAGCACAGTTACAATTCAGTTTTAGGAATATTCCCTGGGAAGAGACCATTGACCTGATCAAGATAGGAAGTCCCTCTGCTTTGGAGCAGTTCTATTTGGCTGTAAACAGCCTCACGATGAACAGGATCATACTGAAATACGGTGGAGAGCCGGCTCTTTCCGCAAGGTCTTCACTGGAAATGCTCGGGGGATTTTTCATTGCATCACAAGTGGGGTGCGGTTCTGTCATTAAAACACTCTCCAGCGTCTATATCGGTGAGGAGGACAGGGATTCCATCAAGTATCTGATGAAGCTGGTATTTACGAAAGTTATGGCCCTGACCTTTGCGATCATGATCTTCATGATGCTGTTTGCCGGAACCATGGCGCACATATTCTTTCCGGACAAAACCTCTGACACCTACATCCTTGCCAGGCAGCTGTATATAATCTATGCGCTTGCTCTTCCTTTGATACTTGTGAATCAGATACAGTCCAATTATCTTCAGGCAACAAAAAACAACATTGCGTCTCATGTCTCATCTTTGGTGGATGGTTACTTTGCGACGGTTATCCCGGCGGTTATCCTGGCTCCGGTGGTCGGCATCCTCGGTGTATGGTGGGCGGATCCGATCGGAGGAGTGCTGACCGCACTGGTTTATCCTGTCTATGCCATCATTTTTTGGAAACATATTCCAAGGAGTAGCGATGAGTGGCTGTTATGGAGAGAGGATTTTGGGGTAAAAGAGGATGACCGGCTGTGTATTGAGATAACCAGCATGGAAGATGTCATAGGATTTTCTGCGAGAATACAGAACTTTGTGGAAGAGAGGGGATTTTCTTACAGGACAGCCTTTTTCTCTGCGCTGGCCTTGGAGGAGATGGCCGGCAATATTGTCAGCTACGGGTTTGGTGACAATCGTAAAAAGTATGATATGGATGTAAGGGTCGTCTCAACGAAGAACGGCGTATTGCTCAGGATCAAGGACAATTGCAAGGCCTTTAATCCCGTGGAAATGAATCAGATCTTTAATCCCGAGAATCCTTTCAAAAACATCGGGATACGTATGATATCAAAAATAGCAGATGAGTTTTCGTATCAGAATACCTTCGGACTGAATGTTCTGACTATCATGATAAAATAGTCTTTAGGAGGGCAACAGGATGAGCTTCATGAAGAAACTTTGGAGATTCCGGGCACTCATCTTAATGGCGCTTCCCGGATTTCTCATCCTTTTCTTTTTTGATTATATGGTTATGGGAGGCTTGGTACTGGCCTTTAAGGATTTTGATTACAGTCTGGGGATATTGAACAGTCCGTGGAGCGGACTTGATAATTTTAAGTTTCTGATCGCATCCAGATCCACATTTTTTACCATTACACGTAATACACTTATGTATTACGTGATATTTACGGTTACGGGAATGATCCTGGAGATCAGTCTGGCCATAGCGATGGATCAGCTGGTCTTTAAAAGGGTCGGGAAAGTGATGCAGAGCATATTTGTTATCCCGGTATTTATATCATTTACCGCTGTGCAGTTCATTGTTTATGCGTTCTTAAGTCCTGATATGGGAATGATCAATCATCTGTTTGGCTTATCTGTGAGATGGTACCTGGAGGCAAAGTACTGGCCGGTGATTCTGACTATCGTAAAACTGTGGAGTAGTACCGGCTATGGAGCGGTGCTTTACATGTCAGTACTTGCGGGGATCGATCCCGAATTGTATGAAGCGGCACAAATGGATGGGGCGGGGAAGTGGCAGCAGATATGGCACATCACCCTTCCCTTACTGAAGCCCATGGTTACCATAATGCTCCTTTTATCTGTCGGAGGGATCATGCACTCTGATACGGGGTTGTTTTATCAGGTGACAAGGAACAGCGGATCGCTATATAATACTACGCAGGTTCTGGATTCGTATATTTTAAACGCCGTTTTCCATAACGCTGATTTCGGATTTACTGCGGCGGCATCGTTTTTCCAATCGGTTGTCGGAGCCATTCTGATCCTACTCGCCAACGCGGCGGTGCGCAGGATCAATCCTGATGATTCTTTGTTTTAGGGGGGTGGCGGAATCGATGCAAAAGAAAAGAAATAAAAAGATAACAACCGGGGAGCTGGTTCTTTTTTTGATATTGCTGCTATTGACGATTGCCGTAGCAATTCCAGTCCTGTTTGTCTTTATAGCTGCATTTACTGATGAGACTGTCCTTGCAAATGAAGGATATAGACTATTTCCTTCCGCTTTGTCGCTGAATGGTTTTCGTGTGGTTTTAAAATATGAGAAGCAGCTATTCGTATCCTATGGAGTAACCATATTTGTCACAGCTGCAGGAACCCTATTCGGAATACTTGTTATGAGCATGTATGGATATGTCCTGATCAGGAAGGACTTTCCCTTAAGGAAGTTTCTGACGGTATTTCTCATGATTCCCATGCTTTTCAGCGGCGGACAATTATCAATGTATATCGTATACACATCTCTTTACCATATGAAGGATAATATTCTGCTATTGATATTGCCGCAAAGTGTGCAGACCATCTATGTCATTATCCTAAGGACCTATATCGCAAGCAGTGTGCCGGGGGAGTTAATGGACTCTGCCAGAATTGACGGAGCCGGAGAGTATACCATTTTTTTCAGAATTGTATTTCCGCTTATGAAGCCGGCATTGGCATCTGTTGGATTTATGATGGCAACCATGTACTGGAATGATTGGCAGAACGCTCTTCTTTTTATGGAGAGTAATAAAAAGAAGCCTTTGCAGCTTCTTCTGATCAATATACAAAGGAGTATAGAAACACTTTTATCAAACAGAAATATCCCTTCCACCGCACTTGCAGCCATGCAGGGAAGGGTTCCGCAGTACTCCGCGACAATGGCGACCGTCGTGGTAGTCATTCTCCCGGTTATGATCGCATATCCCTTTTTTCAGAAGTATTTTATTAAGGGACTTACGATTGGTTCCGTTAAGTACTGATCTCTGTTATTTATATCTCTTTTGCTACAAAGAGTAAAATTGAACAAAGGAGCATATGCTGATATGGATCTCTTTGAATATATGGCAGACAATAGAAAAGAAAAAGAAGCGCCTTTAGCTGCAAGAATGCGCCCACAGACACTTGATGAAGTTGTGGGGCAGGAAGATATAATCGGCGAAGACAAGCTGCTATATCGTGCTATAAAGGCAGACAGACTAAGCTCAATAATCCTTTATGGACCTCCCGGGGTAGGAAAGACAACACTTGCAAAAGTGATTGCCAATACTACCTCGGCAGATTTCCATCAGGTCAACGCTACAATAGCCGGTAAAAAAGATATGGAATCCGTAGTTGAGACTGCCAAGAACAACCTTGGCGGATATGGAAGAAAGACAATTCTTTTCATCGACGAGATACACAGATTTAATAAGGCACAGCAGGATTACCTGCTTCCATACGTCGAAGACGGCACACTGATACTGATAGGTGCTACTACTGAGAATCCTTACTTTGAAGTGAATGGAGCGCTTATATCAAGGTCAAGGATATTTGAACTAAAGCCTCTCTCTAAAGAAAACATTCTGACTCTCATAAAAAGAGCTTTTGAGTCAGACAGGGGTGTAAAGCAGTATAACGCAGAGATAACGGATGAAGCGGCAGATTTCCTTGCAGACATAGCAGATGGCGATGCCAGAGCGGCGCTCAATGCAATAGAGCTGGCAGTACTCACCACAAAGCCTTCAGCAGATGCAAAGATCCATGTAGATCTTGCGGTAGCAGAGGAATGCATCCAGAAGAAAGCAATCCGCTATGATAAGACCGGTGATAATCACTATGACACCATAGCAGCATTCATAGAATCCATGTGTGGGTCGGATCCTGATGCAGCACTTTACTATCTTGGTCGTATGCTTGCTGCAGGTGAAGATGTGAAGTATATAGCCAGGAGAATGCTGGTTGCAGCATCTGAGGAGGTTGGAAACGCAGATCCCATGGCGATATGTGTTGCAGCATCAGCTGCAATTGCAGTTGAGCGTGTCGGAATGCCTGAAGGAAGGATCATTCTTGCCCAGGCAGCAACCTATATAGCCTCTGCGCCTAAGTCCAATGCAGCTTATCTCGGGATAGAGAAGGTATTGCAGACAGTAAGAGAAACCGGAAACCTTCCAATCCCTCCTTATCTGCAGGATTCCTCATATAAAGGAGCTGCAAAACTTGGAAGAGGCGTTGGATATAAATATGCTCACAATTATCCCAATCATTGGGTGGAGCAGCAATATCTCCCGGATGCAATAAAAGACATGACATTTTATGAGCCTAATGATATCGGTCATGAAAAAGATATAAAGGAATATTTCAGAAATATTGGAAAAGATCCACAGAGGTATGAATAAAAAGACATATTTTTAATGTTTTGTTAATAGAAATTTGATTGATTGAATATAACATGGGCACTACAATGTTTGTAGTGAAATACTTAGGTAAAACCGGAGTGATCCGGCGACACAAAGCTACAGGGACTTAATGAGTCAGCCAGCTGCAACTACACACCGCAGCTTTGCGGTGTTTTTGTTTTATAAGAGGAAGAACTGATGAGGGAAAGGAGAATTGCTACAAGTACATATGCGCTGATAATTGCTTTCGAATTGCTGATATGTGCAGTTTTCTCCTTCAATTTGTCAGCGATTCAGGTAGAGGCAGCGGAATCAGCGGCGTCGTTTTCTGGAAGCCCATCTGTAACTCTAAATAATAATGTTCCAGAGTTTTCGGCGGATGAAATCACCACAGATTCTTATGAAAGTTATGGAAATTTTGATTCGCTTGGACGATGCACAGCAGCAATGGCCTGTGTTGGCAAGGACATAATGCCAACTGAAGAGCGTGGTTCTATCGGTTCTGTTAAGCCCACGGGCTGGAACCAAAACAAATACCCGGGAATTGTAAATTCTGAACCACCATATCTTTACAATAGATGTCATCTCATCGGATATCAGCTGACTGGCGAAAACGCTAACGAAAAGAATCTTATAACTGGGACAAGATATTTTAATATCGAGGGAATGCTTCCCTATGAAAACAGGGTTGCCGGATACGTAGAATCAACTGGAAATCATGTGATGTATCGGGTTACACCGATCTTCTCGGGGAATAATCTTTTGTGCGATGGCGTGAAGATGGAAGCTTACTCTGTAGAAGATGGTGGAAGTGGAGTAAGTTTCAATGTATTCTGCTACAACGTACAGCCCGGAGTTTTGATCAATTATGCAGATGGCAGTAATCAGCTTGATGAAGGCTTTGTCATAACTTCAAATGAGACAGAGCAGGGGCTCACAAAAAGCTCGCCAGCTCAAACTGAAACAGCAGTTGAAGCACAGTCTGAGCAAGCCGACCAACCTCCCCAGAGTGCAAGCTATATTGCCAATAAAAATACCAAGAAGTTTCATTATCCGTCATGCAGCAGTGTAAGTGACATGAAGGAAAAGAATAAGCTTTATTATGAAGGTTCAAGGGATGACCTTATAAATCAGGGATACGTTCCATGTAAGAGATGTAACCCATAAGAACACCAGGAGGGACAAGAAATGAAGTATCTTATCAAGAAACAGTTATTAACAGTGGTATTAGCTGCGACAATGGTATTTGGAGTTTTTACTCCTGCAAAAGTGGCTTTGGCAGCAGGAACTACGGCTTCAGCAACAGCAACGGAATCAAAAGAAGTACAGGCCTTAAAGACCTACAAGGGAAACACCACAACTTTTAATGCCTATGACTACTATATAAATAATGTGGATCTTCAGACAGCCATAGGCGCTGATGGAGATGCTCTTTTAAAGCACTATAATGAACATGGAAAAGCTGAAGGCAGGGTTGCTATTGCAGCCACAACTACAGCTTCTGATACAACTACATCGACAGCAGGAACAGTTTCTAAGGGAACAAAAAGTAATGGCGGAAATGGTTTCGATACTTATAATATCCCGTCACAACAGCAGACTGAGGCATCTTACGTTCTGAATACCAACACCAAGAAGTTTCATTACCCCTCTTGTAATGACGTTAAGAAAATCAAACCTGAAAACTATGCGACATCTTCATTAAGCCGCGATGATATCATTGCCCAGGGATATTCTTCTTGCGGACACTGCCATCCATAAGCAGTAGTATTTAGGCGATTGGGTTCCTATAATAACATAATACCGAAAAAAGTAAGGATGTATCTGATTGTAGCTAAAACTGCAGTCAGGGCATCCTTTTATTTTGGCAGCTAAATGGCTGAATGTTTTTACTAAAGCTGATCTATAAACCATAATCTGTATAAAATTACAACAATACAATATTAACTTGAATATCAATCACTAGTAGTATTTTCATATGTCAATTATAGCGCTAAGGGATTATTGAAAATATATTAAGCCGCTATATTTCCTGAATTAGGAAATATAGCGGCGTTGTTTTAGGGAGGACCCTTCGGTGCTTTACCGAAGGGGTGTGTTATGAAAAGTTTTGTTTTATGTGGGGTCAAGAAGTTGTGTTCTTCTTGATGTCTTTATATTACGATTTGAACTTTAATTGAAATTAAAAATGTTATGAAAGAAAAATAAAGCAAATACAAGTGGGATTATATATAATTGTAGATAAGTGATGAAAAGGCTATGGTTGGTAAATATCCAGTAATAACTTTGTGTGGTAGCACACGTTTTAAGAATGAATTTATGGAAGCACAGAAGAGACTTACATTGGAAGGCAACATCGTTATCACTGTAGCCATACCTTGCTCGGTGCAAAAATACGGCAAATCTGCCTATATCAAGGAATTTGTGAATGGAGCAGTTGATTTTTTGGTTGGTGCTCTGCCTATATTAAAGGGATAGGGAATAGAGGCAGTTGATTTTGCAGTAATTGTTCTGCCTATATTGTAAAAAGCGCTAGAGAGGCAGAAAAATAGGGCTAAAATTCTC
>JAGAXP010000023.1 GCA_017940955.1 Oribacterium sp. | reverse complement strand
TTAATAATACTCGAGTTTATGTCGATAAATCGAAAGAGGAAGTTTGTGATAACCTAATTCAATATACAGGAGACCAATTATGTCAGATTTTAAATACGAGATCATAGAAGAAATCGGCGTTCTCTCAGAGAATGCCAAAGGATGGAGAAAAGAAATAAATAGAATCTCTTGGAACGGTGCAGCACCCAAGTATGATATCCGAGACTGGTCGCCAGACCATGAGAAGATGGGTAAGGGAGTCACCCTTACAGATGAAGAATTAACAGCACTTAAGGAACTTTTGAATAAATAGTATTAGAGGGGTGCAGGAATGATTAATCATGAGAAATTAAAGGATAGCATTGCAAGGTATAAGGCAGCGTTTAAGAACAGATGGCCTGACGAAAAATATAAATGGGAAGCTATCAAATGGTTCCAGGACCATTGGGATATAAATACCGATAATTTCTATGAAATGTTCACTGTTGCGACAGATAAAACATACAATCTTCTTGCATCCATGAATAATTTCCCAAGAGGAATGATTCAGGTTTATGCAGAGCAGGATCAGGAAGCTGTTCGAGAGATGTTCATAGATCTTTATGATGAGTCGAAACCTGTAACTGACCGTATAGCAAGATTTCAGGTGAGCGCACAGGAACTTTGCGATAGATTGTCACCGGGTAAGCAGCATTATCAGAGGCCAATGGCAATCACGGTATATCTCTGGCTCAAATATCCGTCAAAGTATGATATTTTTAAATATTCGGTTTGTAAAAGTACAAGTCAGTATCTTGAAAATACATTTGTTCCTAAAAAAGGAAATGTTCCGGCTAACATTAAAGGAAATATGGAGCTCATTGACGAGATTCTCTCAGAAGTAGAAAAAGATGAAGAACTCCTGAAAATGTTCAAGGAAAATCTTGATGATAAGTGTTATTACGATCAGACGTATCGCACACTATCATTTGACGTCTCCTTTTATATTGCAAACTTCCTTATTAATAAGGATTCAGGCAATAATGACTGGATTGCGCAGGATTACGATCCGAGCATAACCAAGGATCAATGGATAAAACTTCTTAATAATGAAGAGGTTTTTACAAGCCAGGCATTGGAAATAGTCACACGAATCAGAGACTATGGAGGACAGGCAACATGCTCTCAGTTATCTACAAAATATGGTGAAACTCCTAATTTTTATAACATTGGTTCTTCATCCTTAGCGAAGAGAGTTGCTAAAAACACCCAGTGTGAGCCAAGAGTAGATAGTGATGGAAAGACTCATTATTGGTCCATACTATACATGGGAAGATATGCTGAAAAAGATGAAGAGGGAGCCTTTGTTTGGAAACTTAGAGATGAGCTTGCAGAGGCTCTTGAAGAAGTTGATCTATCCGAAGTTGCACTTTATGCGGACACAGTAGATGAAAAGCATTATTGGTGGCTAAATGCAAATCCGAAAATATGGAGCTTTGCAGACATAGGCATAGGCGATATACAAAGCTATACTCTGTACAATGACAACGGCAACAAGCGAAGGATATTCCAAAACTTCTTAGATGCTAAACCTGGAGATCTTGTTATCGGCTACGAATCTAACCCTGTTAAGCAGGTTGTAGCATTAGCAAAGATCACTCAGGAAAATGATGGGCAGAATCTTTATTTTGAAAAGGTTGAAGGTTTAAGCGTTCCTTTAGATTACATAACTCTGAAAGAGGTTCCCGAGCTTGAGAAAATGGAGTATTTCCAGAATCCTCAGGGTAGCTTATTTAAGCTCACAAAGGGTGAGTATGACTTTATCATGGATATGATCCGTGAAGAGAATCCGTTACCTGAAAGCACGGAGCAGCTTGATACCTATACAAGGAGCGATTTCCTATCTGAAGTATATATGTCCGGGGACAGCTACGATACCCTGAAAAATATTCTTATGAAAAAACAGAATATCATCCTTCAGGGTGCGCCTGGAGTTGGCAAGACCTTTGCGGCAAAACGTCTTGCTTATTCTGTCATGGGTGTCAAAGACGAAAGCAGGATAGAGTTTGTTCAGTTCCATCAGAATTATTCATATGAAGACTTTATCATGGGATATAAGCCAAGCGGAAATGGCTTTGAATTACAAAACGGAATTTTCTATAAATTCTGTATGAAAGCTGCCAACAATCCGGAACTGTCTTATTTCTTCATTATCGACGAAATAAACAGAGGAAATATGAGCAAGATCTTCGGAGAGCTCCTTATGCTTATAGAAAAGGATTACAGAGGAACGAAAGCTACATTGGCGTACAATGGTCTGGCATTTGCTGTACCCAAGAATTTATACATCATTGGCATGATGAATACGGCGGACAGAAGCCTTGCTATGATTGATTATGCTCTTAGACGAAGATTCAGTTTCTTCCCTATGGAGCCTGGATTTGAGTCGGATGGTTTCAAGAAGTACCTTTCGGAGTTAAATGATGACACACTATATTCTCTTATTGATGTAGTTATCGCATTAAACAGAGATATCACAGAAGATCCTTCACTTGGTGCAGGTTTTTGTATCGGTCACAGCTATTTCTGCGGTCAGAAGCCCGGAAATGAAGAAGATCTTTTGGGGTGGATGACATCTGTGGTTGATTATGACATTGTTCCAATGCTTGAAGAGTACTGGTTTGACGAGCCTGAAAAAATAAGACTTTGGAAAAACCGTCTGAATGGGGTGTTTAATAACTAATGACTAATGACAAGGGAATTCTGATTAAAAATATATATTATATGCTGACTTATGCATTTCAGATCCTGCGTCAGTCAAATTATGATGAGATTAAAGCGGAGGATTTTGATAATATTCATGACATGTTCGCTGCAATTTTAGGTAAAGGCGTTGCCCAACAGTTAAAACATGGCCTGTATAGAGAATATGTAAATAAGTCTGATGATCTCTCAACACTCAGAGGAAAGCTTGATCTATCCGGTACTATAAAGAACCGTCTTCAGCATAAACAGAAATTATCATGTGTATATGATGAGCTCTCTGAGAATAATGTTCTGAACCAGGTCCTGAAGACCACGATGACTTTGCTGATAAAGCAGAAAAACGTAAAAGCAAAAAATAAATCTGTGTTGAAGAAAGACCTATTGTTATTTGATGGCGTGGACTATATTGAGCCGATACTGATTAAGTGGAACCGTATAAGATATCAGAGAAACAATCAAAGTTACCGTATGCTCCTTAATATATGCAAACTGATTATCGATGGCCTCTTACTGTCCACAGAAAAGGGAGTCGTTAAAATGGCGAACTTTTTGGATGACCAGAGAATGAGCCATCTATATGAGAAGTTTATTCTGGAGTATTACAGATATCATCATCCGGAACTACGAGCGAATCCGGATCAGGTGCAGTGGGATCTTGATGATGACAACGATATGTGGCTTCCAAATATGGTCACAGATATTACATTAAAGTCCAAAAATGGAAGGGTTCTGATCATTGATGCCAAGTATTATGGTCAACAGATGCAGTCAAACTTTGACATACAGACGTTTAGAAATGCAAACCTTTATCAGATATATACATACGTAAAAAATTGGGATAAGGCTCATACAGGAAATGTATCGGGAATACTTCTTTATGCCAAGACTGATGAAGTATTTCAGCCCTCAAACCAATTTTCGATGAGCAGGAACAAGATCACGGTAAGCTCATTGGATTTAAACCGGCCTTTCAAAGAAATCTCGGCCCAACTGGAAAAGATAGTAGAGGATAATTTCAAGAAGGCTGTATAGTGGCTGAATTTATATAGAAACAGGAGAGACTTACACTGGAAGGCAACATTGTCATAAGCGTAGGTCTCTTTGGGCATTTTGGGATGATAGGACCAAGTACCAGCCAGTGCGCCCGCCTAATGTTGGTTAACATAATGAGAACTGAAATCCCGCCTGATGGGATACAAGCCACGACATCAGAAGCGAGTATTACGTGACATGGTAAATTACAATATGTGAAGGAAAACATATAAGCAATAACTAGATGCTTAATGTGTAGGAGGAATACATCATTATGCAAGATATGACTGAAAATATTACTGTCAAGGATGATGAGTTAACTAAGCAAAACAAGGTTATATCACTATTTCAATTTATCGAAGAATTAAACAAACTAAAGCAAACACCCATTCTTGATTATAAGAAAAACCATATATGGCATTATGAATTATCAAATTTACCAAACGACCCGGATAATATACAGGTGTTTTATCAGGATCGTGTGGAAGATGATGAATCTGAACCTAATAAAGATAATATTTTATTGGTTGTTCATAAACCCGAGTTTACGAAATGTCCTGAACCGGAGGACATTTTTAAAGAATGGCTAATCCCTGGGTGGGAGGACTATAGAAATGATGCAGAAGTAAAATCAAGTTTAACAGAAATTAAAACTGAAGATGTAAGTGCCTTTTCTATAGACAGAGATGGTGACGATTCGGGAAAAGAGATCATCCTTTTTGAAGCAGATCCAAATAGGGTTTCTGCCTTTGAAAAATGGAATGATTCAAGGAATATATGGTGTCAAAAGCAAAAAATAACTGAGGCGACACGTGACCTATTTTCTGATCTTTATAGTCTGTATTTTGAACTGCAACGTGAATCAGAAACTGAAGAGATGATAGTCGCAAATGGTATCATCTTGGATAAGGAAAATGGAAATATTAATCACCCGGTTTTGACACATCGTGTAAAGCTTGAATACGATGCTAACGAGAATACAATATACATTATTAATGCTGAAGTACCTTCAGAATTATATTCTTCTGTATTTCAGGTAATGGAAGATGTTAATCTTGAAAGAGTTGACACTCTTAATGAAGATTTACAGAATAATGATTATCATCCCTTAGACCGAAATGACACACCGATTTTTTTAAAAACTCTAATTCATTCATTATCATCTGAAAGTACATTTTCTGATTCCGGTATTCCGGATAATTGGAAAACCAATTCAAGATTATTACTGTATATATCACCCTGCTATATCATAAGAAAGCGACTGGATGGCACAATAAAGGCAATTGATCAAATAATAGGACACATTAAGGAAACAGGAGAAGTACCGGCACCTATAAATGATATTGTATGTGGTGGTACCATTGACGTGCCTGAAAATGATAAAGAAGAATCCATAGAAGAGCTTTTGGCTGCAGTTGGGGGTGAAAGTGTCGATATTCTTTTATCCAAAGAAGCCAACAAGGAACAGTTGGAAATAGCCAGAAGAATAGAGAGATATAATGCTGTTCTGGTTCAGGGCCCTCCGGGAACAGGAAAGACTCATACTATTGCAAATCTCATGGGACACTTTTTGGCACAAGGTAAAAGTGTTCTCGTTACCAGCCAAACAACAAAAGCTCTTAAGGTATTAAAAGAGAAAATTTACGGGAGTCTTCAAAACTTATGTGTATCTATCCTTGATGACTCTAACGTAGACATGGAGAGATCCATTGATGGTATCACAACATATATGTCTGATACTACATCTCATGCGTTAAAAAAGGAAATGGATTCGCTGGCTATTGAACGGCGCGGTATCATAAATGAGCTTGCAAAAACTCGTAAAAAGATTTTCGAGATAATAAACACTGAAAATGACTGCATTGTATACAATGGAGAAAGTATATCTCCGTCAAAAGCAGCCGAATTTGTTGTGGATCATATGCAGGATCTATCCTACATACCGGGAAAGGTAAAATTATATGCTCCTTTACCTTTGACATTTGATGAATTGACCGATTTATACCGGAGTAACGAGGTGATCACACAGGATGATGAGACTGAATTAGCGACAGATTTACCGGATCCTAAATCTTTAATGTCTCCAGGTGCTTTTATCAATATATGTCATGCACTCTGGGAATCTCAGAAATTCATAAAGTCCGTTTCCGAAAAGAATGGATGGAAAGTAAATGCAGATCCTTATAATAAGAGCATAGTAATCAACGGACTTAAAAATGCTATATCAATGCCATACCCTTCATTAGAGGCAGTAGAGGATTTAAAAAGCTATGTTGACACATTTGGCACAATAGAGAATTGGATGAAAGCCGTTGCTATAGACGGAAAAAGGGGAGGTAATTATAAACAACGCTGGCTCATGTTGATCGAGCAGATTCAGAAGACAAAAGATTTTGCAGATTCCATCATATCTGAGCAGTTGGGAATTAATATAGAGACAGATGGATCGTTTGATTTATCAAGCAAAAAGCCTGTATTTGAAAAGTTACGTTCAGAATTTGAGAAAAATGGGAAGATCAGTGCGATAAGCTTGATGCTGCATAAGGATTATCGTGAAGTTCTCGATTCAGTAAAAATAAATGGCAATAAAATTCAGTCAACTAAAGAAATTGAAGTCATCCTTCATAAAATAGAGTTAAATGAATATCGTGATCAATGTGCAAACTATTGGAATGATCTTCTATCACCACAAGGTATAAGCAGATTTTACGAGTTAGATACAGATAATCAGGAAATGATAGCTGATAAGTACATCCGTACAATCAAAAGATATCTTGAATGGTATGACAGCGACTATATAATTTTAGCGGATAAGTTAAGACTGCTCGGCATTCCAAAAGAAACTGTATTAGATGAAGATGAGCTTGATCCGGACGCGACACATATAAATAAAGCTTTAAATGCAATAGATAGAACAATTCCGGATATTTGTGAAGTTTTATCTACTTTAGTTAAATCAGAGAATGATTCAAGATCAATAAAGTTAACGCTAAATAATCTGACGGCTGGGAAAAGAGGAAATAGCCAGATATGTAAAGCAATGGTTTCGGATATATCCGGTAGCGATACGGAAGCATATTCTAATCATTATGCTGAGTTGAGTGAAATATATAGCAAAAATGTCATGAGAAACAGGCGTAGCATGATGCTAAAAACTCTTGACCCGGTAGCACCTGAATGGGCAGATGCTATCCGCAAGCGTGAAGGTATGCATGGCCAGTTCACTGTACCGGATAATATTGAAGATGCGTGGAAGTGGAAACAGTTTTTCGGAATCATTGAGGATATCACCAAAAAACCGTTAAGTGAACTGCAGAGTGAAAGCTTACGATTAGGAACTGATTATAGGAAAATCACAGCTTTATATGCTGAAAAAAGTGCCTGGTATCATTTGCTGAATAGGACTGAACATGATATCGACATGAAACAAGCACTTATCGGATGGAAGCAAACCGTCAAAAAAATAGGAAAAGGTACTGGAAAAAGGGCACCTGCATTAAAGGCTAAGGCACGAGAGTTGATGACCAAATGTCAAAACGCTGTGCCTGGGTGGATTATGCCTATAAACAGAGCATTGGAAAGCCTTGATCCCCGTGAAAACAGATTCGATATCATCATCATTGATGAGGCAAGCCAGTCTGACATCTCGTCTCTGGCTATATTATACATGGGTAAGAAACTTATTATCGTAGGAGATGACAAGCAGGTCAGTCCTATGGCTGTTGGTATGGACGTCCTTAAGATGAGTTCCTTAGAGCAAATGTATATAAAAGATAAGATACCAAATTCTCATCTGTACAATTCTAAGACATCTATTTATGACATCGCAGCAACAACGTTCCAGCCGTTAATGCTCCGGGAACACTTCCGATGCGTTCCGGAAATAATAGGTTTCAGCAATATGCTTTCCTACGATTATAAAATCAAACCTCTTAGGGATGCGAGCCAAAGTATTTTACAGCCGGCCGTAGTTAATTATCGTGTAGAAAACGGAAAACGTGATGCTGGAGGGAAAACAAATACAAATGAAGCTAAAGCAATAATTGCGCTTATAAAAGCATGTTTAGAACAGCCTGAATATGATAATAAATCCATTGGAGTCATATCCTTACTCGGTGATGAGCAGGTAAAGGTAATATCTCGAATGATAGAGCAGGAAATAGATCCGGTCGATATTTCAAGGAGAAACATCCTGTGCGGTAATTCTGCTAATTTCCAGGGCGATGAACGTGACGTGATCTTTCTGAGTCTTGTAGATAGTGGCGATGGTAATGGACCTATTCGAATGCTCGGAAGCGGAACAGAAGATGCTATTAAAAAGCGTTATAACGTTGCGGTCAGTCGAGCCAGAGATCAATTATGGGTTGTTGATTCATTGGATCCAGCTATAGATTTAAAGCCAGGTGATATGCGTAAGATTCTTATTGATTATTCATTGAATCCTACTGCATCGGCAATTCGGCATGATGAAATTGAATCAAAATCCGAATCACCATTTGAGGTTTCAATAGCAACCGCTCTTTCAGATCGGGGATACCATATAGAACAGCAATGGGAAGTAGGTGCGTATAGACTGGATATGGTTGCCGTCTGTGAAAAGAATATGGTCGCAATTGAATGTGATGGAGAAAGATGGCACAGTGGTGAGGCAAAAATCCGTGAAGATATGGAGCGCCAAACAATACTTGAACGCTTGGGATGGAGATTTATTCGTATAAGAGGCAGTGAATATTATAGATATCCTGAAAAGACGATTGAACGTGTTATTTCTGATCTTACTGATTATGGAATTTATCCGGAAGATTCCGACAAATATTCTTATATAAATAAAGATACGGATCTATTAAGTCGAGTAAAGAACCGTGCTGCCATTATTTTATATGGTAAAGAACCGGATCCTATTGACGTAATGGAAACAGTAGCGGAGGCATTAAATCCTACTGAACTTATAAATCCTAAAGTGGATGAAGGGCCTACGGAAATTACAGAAAATTTAGATAAGGAGATGCATGAAGACAATAAAAAGGTAATTAAAAAGACCGGCGAAAAGAAATACTCTTTTGTTGAGCAGCTCACTATACCGGGGTTGTATGAAGAATCATCAGACGAAATTATTAAGTTATTAAAAGAATCAAATGTAAAGTATATCGATAAAAGGAATCGAAATGGTGCTCTTTGGATATTAGGAGGTCCTGAGCTTCAGCCTGTTGTAAATAAAGCTAAGAAATTAGGATTTACTTTCATTTACAAAGAGGGTGGAGGAAAAGTAACAAAAGGAAAAAATGCATGGTGGTGTAAAAAATAAATCTTACAGGATCGAGAGTCTCATGGATCTTAATATCTATTCGAACATTTTTAATGAACACATCATAGTATATTGTGTGGTTAGAACCAGTTAGAAATGAGGTTTTTATATGAGCAGAGTGGATCTTTTTGACCGTATCATTGAACTTGGCAGATGGGAAGACTATGTAAACTACGCTATGTTTGCATGGTTCAACCAGCATCAGAGCATGTTTAATTCGGCGCTGGCATTTCTCCAGCGCCCTGGTGTTGCATGGCTCCTGACTGAAAATGAATGGATAAACCATGGAAGAACCATTCGACCGGACGCAACACCTATAGTTCTTATGAAACCTTTCGGGCCGGTATATTTTTATTATGATTTTGCAGATACCGAAGGACGTTATGTACCACAAGACATAAAATCACTCAAAGAGTTCCATTTTCCGGAGCCACAGCCCATGGCAGAGAAGTTTCTGCCTGTGTTAAAAGAAGCATGTAGATATCTAGGCATTAGCTACTATGAAAAGTCCTTTGGGACAAAACAGCTCGGTGAGGCAGGACCGCGTGAACAACCTGAGATATATACTTGGGGGTATGATGAAAGTAAAACCTATCAGGCAAACTACTATGTCACTATAAGTAGTACAACAAATGATACCGGACGTGTCCATGCATTACTTCATGAGCTAGGGCATATTCTTTGTGGACATATTGAGACCGATCTCCGAAAGCAAGAACAAAACTACCAAATCTGCAAACCTCCTTATAGAGGGAAAGAATTAAATCCTGCAATAGAAGAAACAGAAGCAGAAATGGTCTGTGAAACCGTATGCCGTATGATAAACGTCACCTATAATCCGGACGACTATTTGGAACAGTATGGTGGAGCTAAGGAGGACGGATATACCGCAAGATGTATTATTGAAGCTACGGATAAGATACTGCAAGCAATTAAGAAAGTCCCTGGCGGATCGATGTTATTGATGAATACACTAAGTATTATATGAGAAAGTGAGCGTTTGATATGACATATGAAGAAGCTAACGAAATAATAGATGAACAACTACTTATAAAAAAAGAACCGTTCAATAAAATTAGTAAATATATCGAATCCTGTAAGGCTGTAGAAGACAGATATTATTTGTATACAAATTATGTTGAGAGATTGATTGATCTTTTCATATATGATCACATTTTTTATTGTAAAGCTCCTGAAATGTTTGATAAATCAGAGTATATTAAAGCACTAGAAAATTCTATCAACCATAAACCCTATAAAGATTACTGGTATAATTGTTTTTTAGAATTTAATAAGGGCAATAATAAAAAGTGTTTGACTGAATTGAAAAAGTGGTTCTCTGATGATAACAATCCCTTTAAATCAAAAAAGATGGATGAAATAGATGCAGTAGATATGTTTATTCGTCCTTTTAAGGAAGGTTTTCCAGAATTGTGGGAAGAGATATGTAATAATATCAAAACGATTCAAACTGAGAATGGAATTTCCGAACTACTTGATATGTATAAACGGTTCTATACGTCTGAGTATGGGGAAGATAGTATTGAAATTTTAACTGATTTCACTGTGAGATATCCGGGTTTTGTTTCTCCACACGAATTTCTCGGAACAGTATATTTTGATTTAAAGCATTGGAATAACAGTCTAGCGGAATTTGAAAAGGTTAATGAACTTGTTTGGTACATTTATAGAAAAGGCTATATACCTTTTATGATGGCTTATTCGTACGATAAAGTCAGGGATTATAAAGAGGCTGAAAAATATTATCGGTTATGTATTGAACGAAATACCGGTGATGAATTTGCCAAGAATAATTTAGCGTATCTCTTTATAAAACAGAAACGATTTTCTGAAGCGATTCCGCTTCTCGAAGAGTGTATATCTGAGAAAAGAGGTATGCCATATATTGCGAATAATTATGTTAGAGCACTCATTGGATTGGGTAGAAATAAAGACGCAAAGGAATTTGTTAAGAACACAGAATTTAGAATAGCTAAGGATATTAAAGAAAAGGTTAAAAATCTTGATAATAAAAACTACAAAAAGGTTGAAACCAAGGTAGAGATTATTAATGACAATAATGATATAGAAGAGGAAGAGCTGATTATAGACAAAAGAAATCCAGTGCCATTGTTCCAGTTTTCTACAGAAAAAATATTGGAAGATGAACTGACAGCAAGAATTGAAAACGGTAATCCTGTATTCGGAAAGAAGTTAAAAGTCTATAGACGAAAGGGGGATTATGGAAGGCAATACCGGATTTTTGTTGATGGTCAAGTTGGTATATTTGATTTACTTTGTGAAGATGATGATGGGGACCTATACATCATAGAACTAAAGAAGGACTCAGGCTACGATGATGTATACAAGCAGCTTTCAAACTACCTTGATTGGATAAGCAAGGAACCAAAGTTCAAAGGAAAGAAAGCACATGGAATTGTATGCCTTAACTCACCTTCAAAAGAATTGATTAATAAGGTTCATGAAGATCCGAGGATGGAGATTTATAATTATCAGATTTCGTATAGTAAGCTGTAAAGTGTAAAGGAAAGAGCAAATGAGAGTAAGTTTTAACGAAATAATTTATTTCGTGTTTGGGCTTTGCGTAATTATGGTTCTTATCGTGGGCCTTATAGGAATACAAAGAAGAAATCAGTTGAAAAGATATATGCAGATTAGTATAGGGATGACTGAAACTGAAATGCTTTCTATTATGGGTGATGGATATAATGTCAGTAGCTTAAAGAATAACCGAAAAAAATATGAATGGAGAATTAATGCATCCAGTTCAGGTTCTTATGGTCACGGAGTAAGTTTTAGAAGCTATACTGGTGTAAGAAGAGTTACTATTTATACCAAGAATGGATTTGTTGAAGAGATACGACCATATAATGTCTAATAAGAATGGGCAGTCTTATTATTTAGTTAATCATATTGGAGTATTGAAAGGAAATATTATGTCAGACTTCAAATACGAAATAATAGAAGAACTCGGCGTTCTCTCAGAGAACGCTAAAGGCTGGAGAAAAGAGCTAAATCGAATCTCCTGGAACGGTGCAGCGCCAAAATATGACATCCGTGACTGGTCTCCGGATCACGAGAAGATGGGTAAGGGTGTTACTCTGACTGATGAAGAATTAGCAGCACTTAAGAAACTGCTTAATAAGTGATATCCGAGGAGTCCTGATATGAGCAAGGATTTATCATTGATATTTGAAAATAAACCTAAGCAATGGGGGCTGAGAGGTGATCCCTATCTATGGGATGAGATGAAGGAAGCATTCAGAGGCGAATCTTTAGACATCTCACCAAGAGATTTGGCAGGTTTAATCTGTCAATACTATGAGAAAGCGGTAGGTGAACCGCTGAAATATTACACTATGGTTCATGTTAAACGATTTGACCATGGAGGAATGTCTTCCGGGATGATTTCGGGAGAGTTTTGGATATGTCAGGGTATCCCCCATTTGATTGAAAATTTCAAGAAGATAAAGTCCGGATATCCTGTTGTTACATTATGCGGCAGCACACGGTTTAAAAATGAATTTATAGAGACACAGAAGAGGCTTACACTGGAAGGCAACATTGTCATAAGTGTAGGCCTCTTTGGGCATTCCGGTGACGACGAAGTCTGGGACGGAATGGATGAAGGAACCGTTTCCAAAACAAAGGAAATGCTAGATGACATGCATAAGCGAAAGATTGACTTGTCAGATTCTATTTTTGTAATTAACGTAGGCGGTTATATCGGGGAAAGCACACGTTCGGAAATTGAATATGCAAAAGCACATGGGAAAGCGGTTAGGTATTTGGAATCCTAGTATGTTGTTTTACAAACGATTAATCAGTGAGGACTATGATGGAAAATACATTTGTAGAAGTTAAATCACATGGACTTGTTTCGGCAAAGACAGGGCGTAATAGCCGTATTCCTTATGAGCATCAGAAAAAGGCAATGGAGAACCTTGATATTATTGATGAATGCTCAAACTATAGCACGTTGGTTGTATTACCTACAGGCGGTGGCAAAACATATACAGCATCTTTGTGGCTTCTTAAGCATGCCTTAAACAAACATAAGAAGATTCTTTGGATTGCCCACAGACAGATGCTGCTTGATCAGGCAGCTGAATCCTTCCAGAAGTATGCCTATTCAGAAAGCCTTCCGAATGCTTCATCATTCAATTATAGGATCGTTTCTGGTTCAACTAATCATGACAGATCAATTGACATTACGCCAAAAGATGATCTGTTAATAGCCAGTAAGGATAGCATTGGCAGAAATATGGATGCACTTAGTGCGTGGATAAATGACGAGAAAGAAGTCTATCTGGTTATTGATGAGGCTCATCACTCCACAGCAAAAACATATAGGAAAATCATAGACTACGTTAAACAAAGTGTTAAAAATGCAAAGATAATAGGATTAACCGCAACTCCAATCAGAACCGCTGATAGTGAGCAGGGACTTCTTGCTAAGATTTTCTCAGATGGTGTGTCATCAGGCAAGGTCACAAAGGGTAATATCGGTATTACATATCAGATTGGGCTTAAAGACCTGATAAACAGACGTATTTTGTCGAAACCTATCTTTGAGAGTTGCTATACGGAGGAGGCATTCGGAGATAACCTTGGACTTGATGATTGGGAAAAGATATCTCATTTGGACGTGATTCCTGATTCTATCGCTGGACAGATGGCCAAAAGTGCAGCCAGAAACAAGCTGATAGTTGACACTTATAATAAGCATAAAGATATTTATGGTCAGACAATAGTATTTGCAGTAAATGTTGTACATGCTATTGCACTGTCAAAACTCTTTAATAAATCCGGAATCCCGGCAGATTTCATTGTTTCTGACGTGAAAGACTCAGTTACCGGAGTTACTATCAGCAGAGAAGATAATGAGAGAAAGCTTGAAGCCTATAGAAGTGGAAAAATAAATGTGCTTGTGAATGTAAACATTCTCACAGAAGGCGTGGATCTTCCTCAGACAAAGACTGTATTTCTTGCTAGGCCCACTGTGTCAACAATCCTTATGACACAGATGATAGGACGTGCCCTGAGAGGTGAGGCTGCCGGCGGAACTCCTGATGCTCATATTGTATCATTCATAGATAACTGGAACGAGCATATCGCATGGATAAATCCCGAGAATCTGTTTATAGATACAGATAATGATTTTATTGAAAATGAGATAGATAAGCAGAAACATGATATCCGTATGATAGCAATATCTAAGATCGAGGAATTTGCTTCAATCCTTGATGATTCCGTAGATACATCCGCGTTGGAACGTGTGCCTTTTGAACAGCGTATCCCGATAGGCATGTATGTATTTTCATATCTTGAGGAAAATGGCATGGATCACTCTTATCAAGTAATGGTCTATGACAGCACGAAGAAATCATATGAAGACATGATGGAGGCACTTCCTGTTCTTTTCAAGGATATAGAAACTGATGATGGGTTCATGACGGATGATACACTTAAAGAGATGGCTGATCAGTTAAGAGATAGCTATTTCCTTGGAGAAATGATTCCACCTTATTCTGAAACAGATGTAATTAGGATATTGAAGTATTACGCACAATATGAGGCCGTACCTAAATTCTATACATTTGACGCAGTAGACAAGAGTAAGCTTAATGTTGCTGCCATTGCAAAGCATATCTGGGATGAAGATATGGGGCCAAGAAAGAAAGCAGAGTATGTGGATTCTCTCTGGGATAGTACCGATGACGATATGCTTAGACTATTCTTTGGAAGAAAAGTATATTTCTGGAAGCAGCTGGACATTGAAATGATGAAGCTATCAAGCCCGGACATTTTTGACGATGAGAATAATGTCAAGTACGGCACAAAAGAGATGGCAAATATGTCTCTATATGAGATAAGGAAGTTGAATCCGAATTACGAGAAGGAGCTCCGCGATGAAGCCTTTGCTAAGGCTAAAGATGATAATGGATATTATGTATGTGCTGAATGCGGCATGAAGGCAAAGGACAGGATACCTTTCCAGGTTGACCATATAATCCCTATGAACAAAGGCGGCAAGACAGTTCCTGAGAATCTGCAGATTTTGTGCAGAAGCTGTAATGCAAAGAAGAGTGACAGATTATGATTGAGCTTTATTATGATGCATATTCTATAGCTTACTTTGTTGTGAGTCAGGATATGGGCAGTAAAAGTCAGATGGAGTTTTTAAACAAACTTTATGAACTAGAATACGAGTACCTTCATCCGTTTTATAAGGGAAATAAGAAAAAAATGATTTCTGATGTCCTATATTGGGCAGACTATCTTATAGATAAGGAAACTCTTGATAAAGAATTTCCCAAAATAGAAAGAGATTTAAAGGCTAAAGGGGTTACTTTCGTAAAAGAAGACTTCATGTCAGAATATTCGGAGTTTGACCTATTCTTTATGCTGATGAGATTGAGGATCAGATTCATCACGGACCAGCATTATACAAGAATGAAACTGCGGACTTTGCTAAAGAGTTATGGCTATAAGCGCCGTAGCGATGCCATAACAGCCAGATTGCGAGATTGCATGATGTTTTATCACATTCAGACTTATCTCAAGGGTGAAGAAGAGTGTGACATACGGGATATTACTCTTGACGATATGATCACTTTTAGAGTGCTTTAATTACGGGTGGTAAAAATTGTTCAAGTTAAGAATTAAGAGGAATAGATTGATAAATGAAACTAAGGAGCACCCTATGGATTTCAAATCAAACAATTCATGCACCTGGCTGGAAGACGAGAACGGAAAACGTATTGCTATCCTTGAATATCCTGAAGTTAAGCCGGGCGTAGTAAACCTTACTCACACAGAAGTAGATCCGTCTATGAGCGGACAGGGAATAGCCGGAAAAATAACTGAACATGTAGCGAACCTTCTTAGAGAAGATGGCCGTAAGGCTGAGCTTTCATGCTCGTACGCTATAAAATGGTTCCAGAAACACCCTGAG
>JAGAXP010000237.1 GCA_017940955.1 Oribacterium sp. | reverse complement strand
TAAAATGCTTGATACATCCTGTGATAAGGATTTTGAAGAAAATCTACGGACTTTCATTGAAGATCAGCCAGGTGTGGAACATATCGACCTGCTTCACACAAGACAGTTTGGAAACAAGATCTATATCGATCTTGAAATCGCAGCCCAAAGAGATATTTCACTTGTTGAAGCTCATGAAATTGCAGAGTCCGTTCATAACAGTGTCGAAAACAAGTATCCTAATGTAAAACACATAATGATACATGTTAATCCAGTAGAATCATAGTTCGGTTTACATCAGCAAATAATCTAATAGAAAGAGCGAGTACCATTTTTTTGCCAATATATTTTAGACACGATACGCCATAATTATATTGACACAAAATTTAGTCAGTGCTATTCTAATGCCAGAGTATATATGGCACAGAGAGGAGCGATATCATGAAAAAAATGACAATTGAAGATGCTTTAAAAAGAATCAAAGAGCTGGAAGAAGAGAATGCTAAGCTCAAAGAAGAACTTGAATACTACAAAAATAGAAAAATCGGCGGAAGAAAGAAACATGACGAGCAGTGGATGCAGGGCTATAACGACTTCGTTGTTCAGTATGAAAGTGGAAAGACCATAATGGAGATTGTCGATACCGGTTTATGCAGCCGTAGGACAGCGTACAGATACAAGGCATATTATGACGAGATAAATAAAGGTAAATAGGATATCACCATAATAGGTTTTGATAGTATTATTCAAAACAATATGGAGAATAATGGTAATGCCATTATTCTCTTTTTTTGGCTATATTGCATTCTCGTAATTCCAAAAACATACAGAATCAGGGGATATTGATGATATTTAGAATTTTTCTATCAGCAGCCACACATAGAATCAAAAGTCCTCCCATAATTATGGTAACTACTAATAGAAAGGACTCTGAACTATGAGAAAACTATTATTAACAGCCATTATGGCAATGCTATTCGTAATGCAGGCACAGAATTGCGAGTTAAGGTCATGGGCATTCTATCAGCTGGAACAGTTCCTTTCCTACAAGGTAAAGGAAACCGACTCATTCGTACTAAAGGTTGATGCATCCTATACATCACAGAGATGCCCTAAGTGTGGCAGGATACACAAGCTCAACAGACATCATGATATACATGAGTATATATGTGATGCCTGCGGTTATCATTCCAATGATGATCGTATAGGTGCCATGAACCTGTATGAACTCGGAACCATGTATGTATCAGGAGATACTAATCTAAGGTTTGGGAGCAGAAAAACTGATTAAGCAAAACAGCCGGGCATGACCTGACTGTTTAAAAAGCGGGCGTAAGTCAATCGTCCGGTGATGTAACCATAGTCCCGTTGTACCACGGGGATGCAGTTAAACCTGCACAGTAAGGGAGCATAGTATTATGACGTTAGGATCTT
This sequence comes from Oribacterium sp., assembly GCA_017940955.1. Next base: position 9,482 of record JAGAXP010000237.1, on the reverse strand, counting down.
ACGGATGAGTTACAAGCCCAGACCCTTTAGGGTCGTGGTAATTGACATGGAACTCCCCAAGATACCTGAATTCAAAGGAATGGTTTCCCGTGAGCTTTTCGTAATCTTCATAACTTAAGTCTGAGCACTCAATGAGATAATTATACTCACCAAGTTCGGTTTTTCTTGGTCTGTCATGGATCGTCACAAGCTTTGCTCCTGCATTTTCAAGATGAGCCAAAAGTCCAGGAAGACCTTCAGCTTTTCCGGAAGCCACAAATGCCATTCTTTCGTTCTTATCCATAGACGGATTATCCTTTGAAAGAACGTAGAACCGGGTTTTATTGCTGTCATTATTCTGTATGCCGGCTGCCAGGACCTCAAGTCCGTAGACCTCGGCACAGGCAGCAGATGCAATGGCAGCGTTAGAGGCATTACCTTCTTCAGCCACAAGTCTTGCGCCCTCGGCAGTACTGGATACTTCGATGATCTCCGCCTTCGGAAGGTTTTCCTTCAGCCAGTCCTTTCCCTGGGCGATGCCTTGTTTGTGAGAGTATACCTTTTCTATATTTCCGACTTCAGTCCCGGGCAAAACCAGGAGATTTTGATTGATGGGCAATTCCACTTCACCGACAACGGAAACTTCCTTTTGGTTGATAACGATGTCGACATAGTCTGTCACGGCTCCACCAATAGTGTTTTCCTGAGGAATAACCGCATAATTACTCTCACCATTGATCAATGCTTCTACCGCTTCGGAAACTGTTTTATATGGGGTGTACGTTCCTTCTTTTTCGAAAAACACACCACATGCTTCCTGAGTATAGGTTCCCTCAGGTCCGAGATAACTTACAATTGCGGAATCAAAATCACTTTCGGGTTTAGTTTCACTGGCAGGTTCGGATACGGTTTCGGATACAGAATCATTTGCAGGTTCTGATACTGTTTCCGACACAGAATTCCTTGCGGGTTCTGACTCGACTTTCGATACAGGTTCCGGTGCGGTTTCTTTAACGGATTCTTCTATGGCCGGAGTACTGATTTGCTCACATCCGGTCTGGACCACCGCCATAGACATTATCAGCAGCAATATAGAAATTCTTTTCTTGATCATGTTCATAATGTATTCTCCTCTGTAAACTCATATTTCTTTAGTTTAATTCTGACATACAGATGCCAAAATGATAGGCTCACACAAAATCATTAAAATCGGAGTCGAGCTTTTACGGCAACGGCTGCCTGATGAAAGGCTCGTTCTTGTAGTAGTTTTTCAAGGCATTGGCAAAAGGCGTGACAAATGCCCTGAAACCGGGAGTTGTAAGGGTATCTTCATTTACGATGATAGCGGCTGAGACCGTCCATCTTTTCGCCAAGATCCAAGATTATGCCTACCGAAAGATTTCCGGACCTGACACCCAAGCTTCGATTCCCGGACAGCCTGGCGGGTCATAAAAAGCTTCTCTGCAGCTTTACTGTAGTTCATATCTGAACACAGAGTCTGGAATATATTTATCTGCTGGATGGTCATGGTTTTCTCCTGTTAAGCAAAACGCAAGCTGAACTTGCGATATATCTAAAGAATACTTACTTTTGGGAATGCTGTAAAGATGGTATCGTCACATAAATAACAAGTGATTCTGATGTTGGAGGAAAAATATGGCAAAGAATATAGTGTCCAGAAGAGACTTTGTGAAGGGACTTGGAGAAGACCTGTGTTAACTATTCAAAGCCCGGAGCAAAGGGCAGCGGAATCAAGGCTTGTCTCTGGGCAGGTGCGGTTATGGATACCACAAATACATCCATGATATTCGAGCGTGGTGCCATCAAGCCGGACGAAGTTGGTAAGGCAGGCTTCAGACTTTCATCCATGGAGGAGGCTCCTTTCAACGGTGTTCGTCAGGCCGGAGGATATTACAATGGCAGCTATCCAAACTACCTCGCCGGAGCTCAGGCAGGAAGGATCGCAACCTTTGGAAGACTTGCAGGACAGCTTGCGGCTGAAGGAAAGTAATGCTTTCAATAATTTGCCAGATACCTTATAATTTGAAATTGTTCGTGCAATTAAACAGGTAGTTGTTGGATTTTAGAAATGAGGTATCAAATGAAAATAGCAGTAACTTATGATAATGGTCAGGTATTTCAGCATTTTGGAAAGACTAAAGAGTTTAAGCTCTATACAGTAGAGGATGGAAAAATCACAGCAAGTGAGATCCTTGGCTCCGGCAGTGCAGGGCATGAGGCTCTTGCAGGAGTTCTTAAGGATGCAGAGGTTGATACATTGATCTGCGGCGGACTCGGAGGCGGTGCACAGGCTGCTCTTGTAGAAATGGGCATCAAGGTTATTTCGGGAGCAGCCGGAAATACAGATGAAGCTGTTGAGGAGTACCTTGCAGGAAATCTGGTTTCCCAGGGTGTAAACTGTGACCATCATGGGGAAGATCACCATCACGGTGAAGGTCATCATTGCGGACATCACGGTCATGAGGAAGAGCGTGAAGAAGCAAGTGGCTGCGGACACCACGATGAAGAAGGCTGTGACTGCGGAGATGATTGCGAGGGAGGCTGCGGTGGCTGCGGTGGCGGATGCTGCGGCGGAAGTCGTGAAATGAGCATCATTTACGAGGGCAGGAATGCAGGAAAGTCTGTAAGCGTTCATTATACAGGTACGCTTGACGACGGAAGCAAGTTTGATTCATCCTATGATCGAAATGAGCCCTTATCATTTGTTGCCGGTGTCGGAATGATGATCCCGGGATTTGACCGGGTGGTTGTTGATATGAATGTGGGAGAAAGCAGGAGCATCCACATCGAGCCGGCTGAAGCTTATGGCGAGTATAACGAAAAGAAAGTTCTTGTGACGAATATTTCAGAGGTTCCGGGTTCTGAGAAGCTTGAGATCGGACAGAATATCATGCTTATGAATGATATGGGAATGCGCTTTCCGGTTACAGTAACCGACAAAACGGAAGATACTGTTACCTTTGACGGAAATCACAGACTTGCAGGTAAAGCTCTGAATTTCGACATTACACTGCTGGAAGTTGCCGAATAAGGTGTTAACGTGAATAATATAAAAAAGATTATTTCTGCAGTTCTGGTATGTATTCTATTGGCTTCCTTTAATGCTCATGCAGAACCCATGGAGAATATCAGTTTTGCCGATATCAATGAGGTGATGTCTTATGCAAATGAGTATGTGACATGGGAAGACCTGCAAAAGCTTATAGATAAATCCTACGTACATAGAAGACCCTGTCGGATCACGGATCCGGTAGGGTCTTTTAGTTTATTCTTCTCAGCTTTGTCAGTAATCCCATTCATCCAGGTGGTAATACTTCAGTTTGCGCCATAAGGTTGTGGTGCTTATGCCAAGCTGTGCTGCAGTTAACTTTCTGTTTCCCTTGTTTTCTCTCAGACATCTGACGATGAGATCTCTGTATACATCATTGCTTTCAGGCACGGCTCCGGTAATGTCCCGCGTATAAAATCTATCACTGTTCTTTGATGTTGTAAGAGTTTTTGAACCTGAGGCTTCAAAATGATCCGAAAGGCTTCTCGGCAATACTTTCTCCCGGATTTTTTCTTCATCCGAAGGTACAGAATCATAGATTGCAGAATCCTGCTCATAAAGCTCCTCCAGAAGGGAACTTACATAAGCTCCGTTAATTGTGGACTCAGGTGCTGTGAGAATCATCCTTTCGCAAAAGGCAGACAGTTGTGAGATAGTACTTTCCCATGGGTAGTTAATGATGATATCTCTGGCATTTTTTGTTAAGGTGTGATGCGTTTTATACTGAGCGTTGAAATCATTAAAGTAAAAGTCCAGCATATTGGTCACATCGTTTGGACGATCCTTAAGTTTAGGGATACGGAGTCTCAAAGCCCTGAAGGTAAAAAGGAGGTCCGAGCGGAATAAAAACTGATTTCGGAGCTTCGTCAGATTTTTTGACGTACAACCGATGATTCTTACGTCCACATAGCGATACTGGGAGTAGTTTGTCTGACTCATCACTCTTTTGGTACGGATCACTCTGGCAAGCTGAGACTGCATAGGGAGAGTCAGTTTATCTATACCCTGGATCATGAGAGTACCATGATTGCTGTCAAGGATAGCTCCCTGCCGGTTCATTCTCGGGTCTCCGAAAAGCAGTCGGTTCTGATCTTCGTTTGTAGTGCCGGAGAGTGATATGAATGCATAGGACTGACCCTTTCTGTCACTTCCGTTATGTATTGCCTGAGCGAGCATCTCAAGTTCAGGTCCCGCACCGGCCTCTATCAGAACAGGACTCGAGGATCTGGCGTAAACTCTTGCTTTATCAAGCTCCGGACGTAAGTCCACAAACAATTTCTCCAACATATCAAAGTTTGCTACTGCGGGGTCTCCGTGGAGAAGTACTATATCACTTTGCTTAAAGTTCATAGGGAGCAGTCCTTTCTGATTTTATATCCATTACATCGTTTCAAAATGAAATATCCCATTGAAATAAATCATGCGCAATTCATTATATGATGAAATGCTTGTGCAAAACAACCAAAATATTAATATTAATTGTGCAATTTTGAAGCGAAATCTGTTTGCGTTTTCAATATAATCACAACTGTCAGATGAAAATCAAATAAAAAAAGCAAAAAATTTAAGAGTTTAATAAATGCATTAAACTGAGGATTTCAAGGGAGGACTCATGAATTCATTCAATTTTGAAGATAAGATACGGTTTACCAAGGCCGTCTACTATAATTTCAGACCTATCCCGCTGCCGAAACCATTCCAGGATGGAACAGGTGGATTTGGACAGTTTATCCCGGAACAAGGCTATCTGGAGCTGTCGGATGACACCGGAGCAACAGCGCATTACACAGTCACAAGGGCCTTTGTAAAAGAAATGCTCCCGAAGCTGCTTAACGGAGGAGTCAAAAGCTATAACGAGTGGAGGGATACCCTTTACTGGCAGGTGAGAAATGCCGGTTTTCAGTCCGGCCCCGCTGTTAATGTAGGCACAGCGGATCTCCTGATGCTGGACATACTTTCACAAAGAGCGGAGAAACCGATTCACAGATTTCTGGGAGCGGAAAAGGATTGGGCAGCAGCCTACAAGGGCGGCGGTAGCATTCTCCTCTCAGATGAAGAACTGGTAGAGGATATGCAGAGATATGTCTCAGAAGGATTTACCACAGTAAAGTTCAAGGTTGGCAGCGATAAGGGGGTCAACATGGAACGTGATTTAAGACGTATCGAGAAGGTTCGTAAAGCAGTAGGCAGTAACATTGGCATTGCAGTGGATGCAAACCAGAGATGGAGTGTTGAGGATGCTGTGAAGTTTGCACGCCTGGCAGAGCCATATGATCTTGAATGGTTTGAGGAGCCTATACATTCATCTGATTTTAACGGTATCAAAAGGATGAAGGAGATGGGAGTTAAGCAGAAGATTTCAGCCGGAGAGTCCATGAGGATTTCCTACATGTATGAAATCTATATCGAAAAGGGAGTTGATATACTGCAGCCATCGCTCGGGCGCATGACCAGGATAGATGATTTGTTAAAGATCAGAGACATGTGCCGTGAGGCGGGACTTGAGTTCCAGTCCGGAGGGCGTACTGCTTATAATGCTTCCTTCGGCTGCCTTTACGGGGAGGATGAAAGGATCGAGTTCCATGCACCGATATCGGAACCGGTTCATGAATTAATGCTCAATGTTCCGGAAATGCATGACGGAAAGTGCTTTGTGAGGACGGATATCAACGGCATACCTGTACGTATGGATCTGGAGAAGATAGAGAAGCTTGGCTATCTTGAGTCGAAGACCATATATCTTCCGGATTGAAACATACATAGCATCGGTTGGTGACAAATACTTTTGAAATCAACATCATAGTACTTTTGCAGATAAAACAAGAGAGCAGACACAGACTCTCTATATTTAAGGAGGAATTAAAAATGAAAAAACGTACATTGGCCATCATTATGGCAGCTCTTATGGCTATGGGAGCAACAGCCTGTGGATCATCACAGACACCTGAGACTAAGGCTCAGGAAACAAAGGCACAGGAGGCGGCAACAACTGCTGCCGGAACAGAAGCTTCGGCTGAAACATCAGAAGAGGATTACGGTTTCCCAACCGGTGAGACCATCACCTGGGTTGTACCAGGCAAGGCAGGCGGCGGATCAGACCTTGCCATACGATATATGTCTGAGGCCATGACAAGGGATCTCGGGCTTACAAACACAGTTACAAATTATGATTCCAATACTGTAGGACACCAGACAGTTGCCAACGCAAAGCCTGACGGAACAACCATCACACTTGCCACAGCAGCCTTGAATATCCAGTGGATCACCGGAAACTCAGACGTTAATCCCAAGGAGGATCTGACACTCATTGCAGCCATGGATGATAACGGATTTTCTGCACTCTGTGCCCCTGCCAATGCTCCGTACAACACCTTTCAGGAGCTTGTGGAGTATGCAAAGGCAAATCCGGGAAAGCTTAATGCAGGAATGCCTAACTCCGGCAACAATACCATGCAGTTTGGACGTATCCAGAAGACAGCGGACATTCAGTTCAATGCTGTGGAGGCATCATCAGAATCAGACCGACTCACAGCCCTTGCCGGCGGATTTATCGATTTGGGATTTGCCGGAATCGGTAATGCCAAGGAGTACGAGGCAGCCGGAAAGTTAAAGGTTATCGCAACTATCGCAGGTGACGGACTGAAGATCTCTGATTATGATGCAACGCTTCCTGATAACTATAAGACTATTCAGGAGCAGGGCTATGAGGATCTTTACTGGAATGTAAAGCACTATGTTTACGGACCGGCAGGTATGGATCAGGCTCAGGTGGAGAAGATGAACGCAGCTCTTGAGAAAATCTACAACGATAAGGACTGTCATGACGGACTTGTATCGGTAGGACATATCCCTGAGTGGCATGATCTTGCTGAGTCAGTTGAGATCAGAGATGCAGAGTACCAGGCTGAAATTGAAGTAAGTGAATATCTCGGCATAAAGGTAAACGACTGATACATTAACAGATGAGTCATATACCGGTTTTATGGAAAAAGATTATACATGACTCATGGAGGTAATGATGAAATTAAAGCGAAATACTATAACAGGAATAGTCGGGATCATTGCAGTGATTTTTTTCTATATCCAGACTCAAAAGCTAAGAGAGATTCCTAACCTCATAGAGCCGGGCCCAAGGATGATGCCGTATGTGGCACTTGCGCTGATACTTTTCAGCTCAGTAATGCTCATTCTGCAGGGGCTCAGAGACAAGTCGGTGGAGAAACCGTACTTTCCTGCTGGAGGCGTCAGGAAGATAACATTTGCATATCTCGAACTGGTGCTTTACGGCATAGCTTTGACTCTTTTAGGATTTTTGATTACCACACCTTTTGCAATGTTTGCTTTTGTGAACACCTTAAAGGGTGATGAGGAAGTTAAGTGGTGGCAAAATGTTATCATCAGCCTTGCGGTTACTGCTTTTCTGTATGGAATGTTTGTGATTGGATTTCAGATTAAGCTTCCTTCAGGACTTATTTTTGGATAGGAGGAGAGTATGTCATATTATCTTTCGGGACTCTTGCTATGCCTGCAGCCTTTGAACCTTTTGCTCATTGTAGGCGTTGTTATCATAGGCATCATATTTGGTGCCATTCCGGGGCTTTCGGCAACACTGGGTATTTCGCTGCTGCTTCCGGTTACCTTTGGACTGTCTACCAATACCTCTTTCATCATACTTCTTGCTATGTGGATAGGTGGTGTGTCGGGAACATTTATATCAGCGGTGCTTATCGGCATTCCGGGTTCCAGCTCAGCCATAGCTACCTGCTTTGATGGTTTTCCCATGACCAGGAACGGTAAGGCGTCCCAGGCTCTTGCAATAGGCATGACGGCATCTTTTTTTGGAACGGTTGCTTCAGTTCTTATTGCAACGGTACTGTCACCAATCATTGCTGATTTTGCTTTGATGCTTGGCCCATGGGAATATTTCTCTCTCTGCTTCTGTGCCATCACTCTTGTTGCGGCACTCTCCAAGGGTAGTATCTGGAAGGGAATCCTCGCGGCAGGAATAGGACTTCTGCTCGGATGTTTCGGAATGGATCCTATAACAGGTGTGGCGAGATATACATTCGGCACACATTATCTTGACTCCGGTATATCTACAGTATGTCAGATGCTTGGAATGTTTGCTCTCTGTCAGGTTATCAGGGATTACGCCAAGGATCAGGGAAAACTTCCTGAGGTTAAGAAGACTGACCTTAAGGGCTTTGGTATAGGTATGGCAGATGTGGTCAGAAACCTTCCGACGATAATAAGGTCATTTTTTATCGGACTCTGGATCGGTTTTCTTCCAGGTATGGGATCAGGTATCTCCAACATGGTTGCCTACGGTCAGGCTAAGGCCTCAAGCAAACATCCTGAGGAATTCGGTAACGGCTGTGATGAGGGTATATGGGCATCGGAAACCTCAAACAATGCTTCTCTCGGCGGTGCGCTCATTCCGATGATGGCACTTGGTATCCCGGGTGACGGTATTACGGCAATGCTGATTGCAGGACTTACCATACATGGCCTTCAGGCCGGACCTCTCTTTATGACCCAGCAGCCGGACCTCGCATATCTGGTATTTGCCTGCGTTCTGGTGAGCGCTGTGGTGACCTTTCTGCTTCAGGTTATATTTAAGAGATGGCTCCCATTGATACTGAAGATACCATATCACTTTCTGTACAGCGTTATTCTGACCATCTGTTATATCGGAGCATATGGAGTATCCAATACAGAGTTCAATATTTTTGTAATGCTGGGATTATGCTTCCTTGCTATCTTCCTTAACATTGCAGGAGTATCACTTAGTCCTCTCGTACTTGCATTTATCCTTTCAGATGACCTCGAGTCATATTTCCGTAAGGGTGTAAGCTATGCTCATGGAAGTTATGCTGAGTTTTTCACAAGACCACTGTCACTTCTTTTCCTGGGTCTTGCAGTTTTCTCAGTATGCTGGCCGTACGTTTCAGATGCTGTAAAAAAGAAGAAAGCCTCACATACAGTAAGTGCTTTATAAGTATATGATCTGCTTAGATGAAGCTTAGTAAAAAAATATTCAGGTGAAAAATGAAGGGGCAGTTGTCCGGATGAATTAATCATACGGACAACTGCCTCTTAGTGCTATAGGCTTTAGTTCGCGGTGATCCGCTGGTATTCCTGATGTTCCTCCTCAAAATTGGATGTGGAAGCATTGACTTAGGTGTCAGGGAGAATACGCTTTGGGTTTTTCTTTTTTATTCAATAATGTATACTTGTAGTAGTTCTGTTAATTAATGTGATGATTATACGGAGGCGTGAGATTCTGGTTCACGGGAATTATGACGGATGAAAACATTGGAATAAAAGAAGAAAACATAGAAATAAAAGAAGACGGGAGCGAAGAAATAAAAAAAGGTCATTTTTTTATAAAGGATGAGATAGATAAGGTTCAGGCGCTGCTGGAGCCCTATGG
>JAGAXP010000236.1 GCA_017940955.1 Oribacterium sp. | reverse complement strand
GCCAGCTCGACTGCCCCATATGTCCTGCAGGATCAACGATATTCAGTTTTCAAAGTTCGATACCACCGCAGCGGTGGCAATTCTTACACCGGACTTGTCAGCCCGAAAAGCCTATAAGAGACACCGTGCCTGCTAAAACACTTAACTCTTATGGACTTTATGAGAATGACAAATATAAAAATAAATGTAAGAATGCCAGAAAGCCCTTTTCACCGCTTAATACTTCAACCTGAATTTGGGTATAACCCTTATCAAAATGATCAAAACTTCCTGTCTGCAATCCTTCAGCTCTTCTTCTGAAAGCCACGGCGCTACGGTTCTCAGTGTAGACTCAACATCAGGACTGAAAGATTCGAGGATAAATCCCATAGCAGCCATATTTCCTTTCTTTGCAGATACGATCATGTCAAAGCTAATCCCGCTTTTTTCTGCCATGTTTTTTGGCCCTCCTTTTCGCTTTTTTCATGCCATGATACTTGTATGCCTTTGCCCTGTCCCGCGATATTCCAAGAAGCTTTCCTATCTGATCGTAATCAAAGTCATATACCTCATACAGTATCAATGCCTGTACTTCTCTCTCCGTAAGCCCCGAAAGCAGTTTCTTTAGAAGATCATCATCAAGCCTGAGCTTTAACGTTTTAAGTTCAAGCTCGATGCCATCCTCAACAGTATGCCTGTCTTCCCTTGTAAGGTACTCTCCGTAGTTTTTCTCATCCAGTGCCTCCAGCGATATTCCTTCGTTGTACCGCTTATCATTCAGCATTTTCCTGGTGACATTACGTGCGCAGTTTAAGATAGCCTGGTGCATATAGCCCACAAATTCAGCTACTACCTCATCCCGCTTATCTGTGTATTTGCTCAAAAGATCCTCCTGTTCTGTGAGGAACTTTCTAAACATCCTTACATTTATAAACTGTGTTTTGATGCCCCCAAAAGTAGCGGATTTTTCAAAATTTCTTTTAAAATTTTTTTCTTATGCTCTCACCTCCCTAAAAAAGGGCAGTTTTATTCAAAAATAATTCCCATAAGTCTATTTACTATTTATCTTTATTATTATAGAATTAAAGGGTATTGGTTTCGAGGAGGATATAAAAAATGTCTATGACCAAAGAAGAACGGATTGAAATTCTTCGTGAGCTTGCAAAAACAGATGGCGGACTGATCACTACCGCCCAGATAGAAAAAGCAGGTATCAACCGTGTGATGATACCCGCCTTTATAGATGACGGAATACTTGTAAAAAAAGGACGTGGGATATACTATTATGCTGATGAAATGCCGGATGAACTACAGATCATACAGAGCAACAACCCAAAACTCATATATTCCTATGGCACGGCACTCTATCTCTGGGATATGTCTGACCGCATCCCGCATAAATGGGATATTTCCGTGCCACAGGGATTCAACGCATCCCGGCTCAAAAAAGATAATAAGAATATCCGGCTGCACTATATCAATGCTGAACGGTGGGAAATCGGGATAACAGAAACTTTATCGCCAAACGGAAACAAAGTCCGCCTCTATGATAAAGAAAGATGTATAATCGACCTTGTAAAAGGGAAAGATAAGATTGATAAGCAGCTTTATCTTCAGGCACTTCATGAATATTTTGAAGACTCTTCTAATGATAAAACGCAGCTCATAAGATACGCCAAGATATTTCATATTGAGGGTAAGGTAAGGGACTACATGGAAATACTTTCATAATAAAAAGGATATTGACGGGGGATCTGTTCCCATCAATATCCTCAATATTTACGCTTATGTGTTCATCAGCGGTTCTTCAGTTCGTTTTCAATTTCCTCGATTGTCGGCATGGAACTCCTAAACTCTTCCGGCATAACATTGGTCAGCTCATATTCTGATATGCCTATCGGCGCATTGATCATGTTGACAGCATATTGGGCAAGGACATTATCCTTCGTCCTGCATATGAGCAGCCCTACTGTTTGGTTATCTCCTTCGCCTTTGAGTATTCCATCCACGGCTCCGATATATGTGCCAAGCTGTCCCATATCGCCAGGCTCGAAATCTCTTACCTTTACCTCGACCACGACATAGCAGTGGTTTGGAATATTGTAGAAAAGCATGTCGATGAACTGCTCGGTTTTTCCAACAACAAGCCTATACTCTCTTCCTACGAATGCGAAGCCCTTCCCCAATTCCATGAGAAGCGACTGAACATTCTGCATCAGGGCATCCTTCAGTTCCTTCTCATCGTAATTCTTTCTTATTGTAAGAAAATCAAAATTATAAGGATCCTTCGTCATCTCCTGTGCCAGATCACTCTGTACAGATGGCAGAACCTTTTCAAAATTGGTGATGGCTTTCCCCTGCCTGTCATAAAGGTCCGTATCAAGGAAATTCATCAGAACTGCTCGTGACCAGTTGTTCTCCAAAGTCTCCTTCACGAAGAAAAGTGCCTTATCCGTGTCTCCCTTGCACTTGTCGATTATCATCCTGTTATGTCCCCAGGGAATCAGAAAAAACGGCTCTATGAAATCGTCCACAAGTTGTGGACGATTTGAAGATCCTGATTCGTCCACAAGCTGTGGACGATTTACAACATCCGCATAAAGCTCATAATAATATGTCATATACTTCAGGTTGGTTGCGGAAAAAGAGCGTACATCCGGTAATTCCCTCTGAAGATCTTCACTGATCCTTTTATAGAACGCTGACCCATAGTGATTTTCCTTATCTCTGCTCGAAATCTCGCGACCAAGCTCAAAGTAGAACCTCAGCATTTC
>JAGAXP010000235.1 GCA_017940955.1 Oribacterium sp. | reverse complement strand
TAATTCTTATATTTATCTGATAGATATGGAAACCTATGTCACAAATAGCTCCTTGCTAGTGTGGCAAACTAAGCTATCAAATCGGATACTGGTGTTACAAAAGTACTTGACCAGGACACCAGATGTCCGGCATAAACCGGATTACGCAGGATATTTCTGATGGCGTGCGGTCCCCATTCATAACGTTTGGGGTCATCCGTTCCGTTGTACCAACGCTCAAACCCTCCGGTTTCATTTACCGCTCCCGGTGTGAGGATATGTTGTGCATTCATGTAGCCCGCTATTCGGGTCACACCCAGACCTTTCTTAGCCAGTTCAAAGATCCTGCGTACGTTTGGAGCATAACGCTCGTCGATCACAAGCCTGTGATAATCAGCCGGATCCTTTTTGTAACCGTATGGTGCCAATGGTGCCACATACATCCCGGCCTGCATCCTTGCCCGCTTTGCACTGCGGATCTTCTTTGAGGTATCCTTCGCATAAAGCTCATTTGCGATATTACGGAAGGGCGTATAGTCAACGGTTTCGGTATTGATAGTATCCACCGAATCATTTATGGCTATATACCGCACATTATGTTCCGGAAAATATAACTCCAGATACACTCCTGTTTCCAGATAGTTTCTTCCCAGCCTGCTAAGATCCTTGGTGATCAGAACCGAGATTTCTCCGTTTTCGATATCCGTGAGCAACCTCTGAAAATCCGGTCGGTTGAAATTGGTGCCGGAATAGCCGTCATCAACATAGTAAGATATGTTTCCGAAGCCATTATCTGTGGCATACCTTGCAAGTATTTCCTTCTGTGTCTGTATGCTGGAACTGTCACCATAATTGCCATCATCTTTTGAGAGCCTGCAATATAAAGCTGTCCGTTTTTCTTTTGCTGTTTGTCCTGTCATTTTTTCCTCCTTGTCTACAGGACATCACAGCTATTCACCGTAAGATGAGTATAGCGTGATGCCCTGTGTCATTCAAGTATTTTAACGAATAATTTAGTGCCTTTTATGCCTGTTCTATGCCGTTATTTCTTTGTTCTCCTTCATACGCATAAAGCTGTCTTTAATAGCGTTGCTGATCATGTCCTTCATCGGTATCTCTCCGGTATAAACGGATGTTACGATGAGTTTCACATCAGTATCTTTCCTGCGCTTATATCCTCCACGGCGGGAGGCATTGTCTTTATCAGCAATCTTCTTAATATCCACATAAATCTCCTCCTTCCCGCACTGTCGCTGTGGTATTTCGGTGCATACGCCGCCGATAGCTTTTTGTATCCATGACTCTCATGGATATAAACCGATATGCCGCTTATGATTTTCAACATAGATATGCGGTCTATGATTCTTCATCATATGAATCATTTTCCTCATCCGAATCGGTCTCCTCATCCGAATCGGATTCGTCATGAGGCTCTTCCTCCGTAACCTCCTCCGATTCCGTCTCTGATATCTCCAGGACCTCCGTGCTATTATCCTTCAACTCGCTTTCCACGCTGACGGTATTACTGTCCTCTGCTGAACCACTTGTATCGGATCTGCTTCTTATCTCAGCGATCTTATCCGTGGCAGCCTTTTGTGTCATGGCGGTGTCCACGATCTCCTTAAGCTCTGAGCCTTCAAAACAGTAATAGTCCGGCAGATATTCAGTGAACATCTCTCCGATAATGGATTTTGCCTTACGCTTAAGTTCCTCAATCTTTTTCTGGTCTTTTTTGACCTGCTCCTGAAGCTTTTCCTTATCCCTTTCCAGCTTTTTCTCCAAACGGATCTGGGCTTCACTCTTTTGGTTTTCTTCAATTTTGATCATGATTTAAGTCTCCCTTCTTCATTCTTATGACAGGTTCTGATCATCACGCTTCTTGGTAGTGATCTCTCCCCGTGCGATTGCCGCCTGCCTGTCTTCATCATATTTCCTTACAACTTCGATTTTTTTATTAAGATCATTTTTCAAGGATACCCTCTTTCTGTGTCCGTGCTGGTTCGCCTGTGCCTGCTGTTGTGCCTGAAGCTGTGCAGCCTGCATCTGCTGTGCCTGCCTTGCCTGTTCCTTGGCTTTTTCACCGGAATCATCGGATATAGTTATCTGCTCACCGCCCGAAGCTGCATTACTGCTATCAGTGTCACCGTCACTATCACCGTTCTTTTTATCAGTCACGAAATCTACGGCATCTTTGATATACTCAAGCATTTTCACTTCCTCACTGATGGGACTGGTCTTGATCTCCTCTGACTTTTTCCTGATCTCTTCCTCCAAAACAGCCAGCTTTTCATTCCACATCTGACGGCAGACTTCAAAAGACGGTCCGTCAAATCCCTGTTCGCTCAAAATACGTTTTGCCTTCTGAAACTTTGATATTTCCGCATGATGCTTTTCCCTGTATTCGGTCTGCTTTGCCTTAAAAAAGATCTTCCTCGACTCTTCGTACACAGACTTATTATTGTAATAATCGTCTATCAGAGACAGGTTCTTCCTAATTCTCTTAACCTCTGCCTTTTTACTGTCGAGTCCTTCCTTTGCCTGCTTTAAAAGATCATCTTTTTCCGCTATGACCTTTTCCAGCTCATCAATGGTGGTCAGATTATTCTGCTCGATATACACCTGCACCTTGGAGACATACTGAAGATTTCCTCTCTTTGCTTTCTGCGTACCACGCTTGTATCCTTCAGCAACTTCATCCCTGTGTTCGTAGTAGGTCATGACCATGTTGGAGATTGTCGGGTTCTCGATTCGATGGACTCTCTCCTTGGCTTCTTCAATCCATCCAACCAGATCCCTGATCG
Source organism: Oribacterium sp. (assembly GCA_017940955.1). Next base: position 455 of record JAGAXP010000235.1, on the reverse strand, counting down.
CATTAAGCAGCTTACGGATGTTGTCATTGGTCTTTTTAACCCACCTGTTCCATGAACCCTTATAGGTCTTGATTCCCCGCTTTTCCATCCGGCGAACTGCGCTTCCTTCATGCACCTGCGGAATTTCATCAAGTCCACGATCTTCATTTGAGCGATGATCAATACGGCAGGATAAACCTCTCTCAGCGAATTTTTCATTTACGATCTTCGCCCAGTTCTCACGCCATATTTCCAAAGTCTCAGGTTTACCCCAGTCTGTAGTAAAAGGATCATCATATTTTTGCTTACCCTTTTTATTTAGGACAGGGTTACCCTCCTCATCAAAAACAGGGATATGAAGTCTTTTCTCTCCCCACTCACCGTTAGTATTTACCGGTCTGATAGGTACCAGGACATGCACATGAGGATTCGGAATCCCACCCTCTCCCTTGTCCGGATCATGAACTGCAACATCG
>JAGAXP010000234.1 GCA_017940955.1 Oribacterium sp. | reverse complement strand
GCATGTGGACCGGGGGGACGGGGTTAGTGGTTCATTTTTTAAAAATGAACCACTAACCCCGTCCCCCCGGTCCACATGCTGAAACCTCTTCCACGGTAGATTTCCAAATAAAACAGTTGAGTTGTAAGGATTTAAATGATAAAATAACAACGTACATTTGTTTGAAAAATAAAGGCTTGGTTTTTAATGAAGATTATACATTGCGCGGATCTGCATCTGGACAGCAGATTAAATACACATTTGGATGAAAAGCGGGCACAGGAGCGGAGACAGGAGCTACTGGGTACGTGGCTCAGGCTTCTTGAATACGCCTCAAAGCAGCAGGTTTCAGCCATTCTTATATCCGGTGATATGTTCGATACGGCAGCTGTCAGCGGGACAACTGCCAATGCTGTCATCGGAAGCATCAGAAACCACCCTGAAATAGTGTTCTTCTATCTTAAAGGAAATCACGACACAGATACATTTTTGAACCGGGCGGAAACATTACCGGAAAACCTATATACCTTCAATGATTCCTGGCGGATGTTCAGACTGTCCGGGAATATAGTCGTATCCGGAAGAGAGCTCAGTACAAGCTTTGGGGGAGCACAGCTTCCCGAGAACTGGGCGGCCAGAACCCTGAACCTAAAGGAAGAAGACTTCAATATAGTCATGCTCCATGGTCAGGTTATGACGGGATACAATACCAGAAAACAGACGGAAACAGAAGAAGAGATATATGTTTCGGATTACGCGGAGCATAATATAGATTATATGGCTCTCGGACATATACACAGGTTCAGCGAAGGCCGGATCGACGGAAGAGGCATGTGGTGTTACCCAGGCTGCCTGGAAGGACGGGGGTTTGATGAGTGTTCAAAGCATGGCTTCATGCTTCTTGATATAAATGAAGAGACCCATGAACTTAAGCGCCAGATCATCGATATAAGCAAAAGACATCTCTGGCTGGTGCCTGTGGATATAACGGGACTGGAAACCTCCATTGATATAGTAAACAGAACAAAGGCTCAGCTTTCATTACTTGGAGGTGTACCAACCTCTTCAGAGGAAATCAGAAATATAGATGACGATACGGTAAAAGGAATCCTTGAGGTTTCAGGCGGCCGCCGCCTGAAACCGGAAGATATGGTAAGGGTTATCCTTAAGGGAGCGCTTGATATCATCGCTGAAAAAAACATGAGCTTCATAAAAAGTCAGCTAGAGTCCATGTTCTACTATATAGAAGCAGAAGATGAGAGCCGGCGCACTGTCGACTACCGGATATTTGAGAATGACAGATCCCTTAAGGGAGAATTCATAAGATCCGTTCGTGAAGATACAGAGCTCGGAGATGAGTTAAAGGCCGAGATCATAGAATGCGGCATAAAGCTGCTGATGGGGAATTAAGGAAGCTCAGGATTTGACAGAGACCGGATGTTATCAGAGAAGATGCGTCCGGTGTTTATGAGAAATTTAAATGTAGTGTCAGTCCTTCGGGAACAGAACCCGAAAATGTTGAGGTTTCCGTGCATAGGAAAAAATAAATGAAACTAATCAGTGCAAAAATAGAAAATTTCGGGAAGCTCCGGGACCGGAGTATAGATTTTAGTGAAGGTCTCAATGTTTTCCTGAGGGAGAATGGCTTCGGGAAGACAACATTGGCCTCCTTCATAAGAGTTATGTTTTACGGACTCTCCGGCGACAGAAAATCTCAGGACGAGGATAATGACCGTAAGAAGTTCAGACCCTGGCAGGGAGGCACCTTCGGAGGAGAACTGGTATTTGAACTTTCGGAAGGAAGAAGCTATCGTATAGTGCGGACCTTTGGAGAAAGAAAGGCTCAGGATACCTTTACGTTGTATGATGCCGAAACAAATCTCCCGTCAACGGACTTCAGTGAAAATATCGGTGAAGAGATACTGAAGATCGATGAAAGATCCTTCAGAAGAACCGTTTTCATAGGGCAGCAGGAGCTGGAAACCGGCATGACCTCCCAGATCAATGCAAAGATCGGTAATGTTTCCGAAGACCCGGAAGACATGAACCGCTACGAAACGGTCATGGAATCCATAAAGGATGAGGTAAATAACCTTTCCCCCAACAGAAGAACCGGAGCCATCTTCAAAAAAAGAATGGAGCTGGAGATCCTTCAGTCTGAATTTAAAAACAAGGAAGCCCTGGAGAAGGAACTTACCGGCAGTGCGGAGCGGCTGAAAATTCTCGGAGATGAACAGAGAACCAGAGCAAAAAACATAGAGATACTAAACAGCCGTGCCATGTCCCTCAGTCAGTATCAGGATACACTTAAAGACAAAATGAAATATGAAGACCTCATAGAGGATATTTCAGAATTCGAAAAGAGACTGATGGAGATACAGAGAAGACATTTCGGGGTTGAAGCCGACACCCTTACTCCGGAAGAAAGAAGTTCCCGGCTTAATCACGACATGAGGGAGCTGGATGTCCGATTCCGGAACGGTGTACCGGTAGAAACTGAGCTGAGAGGAATCGAAAAAAGGATTTCACGTATACAGTTCCTCCATGAAAAGCTTGACCTTATGGAGCAGGCCGGCCTCCGGGCACGTGGAAAAGGCTATGGCGGAGAGATTTCAAATCTGACCGGAATCATGGTATATATCCTTTCGGTGATCCTGATCATCATCGGAGCCTACATGATATTCACGGATCTCAGCCTCGTGATAGGAGCATGCATACTGGCAGCAGGACTATCCATGCTGATCATAATGCTTATCTCCCGGGCAGTCTCCGGAAACAGCGGCCATAAAAGCTCAGGCGGAAAAGAGAGACACCGCCAGACTATAGACGAAGTTTACGAAGAGATAGACAAACTGACCTCTGAAGTAGTTATGTATCTCAAGAGATATTACCCTGAAGCTTACTTTTCGGATCCCGACAATGTTGATTTCGAAGCCTTCGGAAGTCTGGGAAACGATATCCTGAGATACAGCAGATTATGTGATTTAAAAGGCTTTGCCGAAGAACTGGCTTTAAAGAGACGGGAGAAAGCAGAATTTGAACAGACACATGATATAGAGAAACTAAGAAATGCCATGAGACCCGGAGAAGATGGTGAAAGCTTTGAAACCCTTAGCCGTAAGCTTCAGGAAACCACAGAGGAATACAATGAAGCAGTTGAAACCATCAACAGATTAAAGCTGCATTCACAGAACATAGAAAAAGAACTTGAAAAGGTTTATGAAAAGGAAAGACAGTATGTTCTCGGCCTGGATGAACTACGGGAGCTGGAACAAAGGTACAACCTTCTGATACTGACAAGAGACCATATAGAAGAAGCCCATAACAATTTCACAAAAGAATATATGGCGCCCCTTATGTCTGCCTTTGAAAAGTTTTACCGTATCCTCATCAATACCAACGGTCTCAGAGAAATACCTTATCGCATGGATGCCCATTTTAACGTGAATTTCATAGCAGACGGTCGTGAGCACAGCACCCAGCTCCTCTCCGCAGGCTTCCGCAACATGGTGGAACTTGCCCGTAGAATGGCCTTCATTGAAGCCATGTATCAAAAAGAAAAACCCTTCATCCTACTGGATGATCCCTTCGTAAACCTGGACGATTACAAAATCCCCGGCGCAATGCAGTTCCTCGATGAAATCGCCCGGTCCTACCAGGTAATTTACTTCACTTGTCATGAAAGCAGACAATAAAAAGCAAAAACTCAACAGGTATAGATAGAACAGAGTCAGAGGACATTAATTTAAAAACTTTGAGAAAGTACATGAAAAATCCAGAATTGGATGCCCGCCGGTTCGTAGGTCTCCAATTCTGGATTTTTCTTCACAGCGACCCGTTTTTAAATTGATGTCCTCTGACTCGTCACTTTTTCCGCTGCTTTTTGCTTTCCGCCTCTGCTTCCCACTCAAGGTTCTGGGAAACCGTAGACTCCTGATTGTCGATATGCTCCTTCATGAGAGTCTTGGCACGAATGATGTCACGGATCCTGATAGCCTCAAGAATCTTCTCATGCTCATTGATGAGAGTACCTCTCTGAGCCTCATCCTTGATGTATTCAAGACGATATCTGTACATCTGCTCACGAAGATTATTGATCATCTGAACAAGCTTATCATTGCGGGTAGCCTTGTAAATAATGTCGTGATAGGCTTCATCAGCTTCCGCAATCTCCATTTCAGAGCCATTATTTTCAACAACCTTTTTGAAACGGTCCTCCGCATCTGCAAGCTCCTTTAATTCCTCGTCATTGATACGCTGACAGGCTAAATCTGTGGCAAGCTCCTCAAGAGCCCCGCGAACCTCAAGAACATCCTGTAAACTCTTGTGGGAAATCTTGGCAACCTCGGCACCACGTCTCGGAATCATGATAACAAGACCCTCAAGCTCCAGCTTACGAATCGCCTCTCTTATGGGTGTACGGGAAACCCCAAGCTTTTCCGCAAGCTGAATCTCCATGAGACGCTCACCGGGCTTCAGTTCCCCCTTAAGAATTGCCTGTCTCAAAGTATTGAAAACGAGATCTCTGAGAGGAAGATACTCGTTCATGTTAACTGTGAATTCACTCATCAAGGTTTTGTCCTCCAATATTTAATAGGTTAGATTATCTCCGGAATAAAAAAATCGTCATATCAGCGCCATGGCTCCGTAAGATAGACCTGCTTGGCGAGATTTCTGTATTTTCCGAATCTCAAAGCTTCATAGCATTTTTTGGCTTCGGCAACATCACTGAAAATACCGAATACCGTAGGACCTGAGCCGGACATGATCGCATTTACGGCTCCAAGCTCCTTCATGGCATCTTTTATAAGCTCTATTTCCGGGTACTTTTTGCACGTAACTGTCTCCAGGATATTTCCCATATTTACGGCAACTTCATTAACATCCTGCTTTTCAAGGGCGGCTATCACGGAATCAACGTCCGGATGTGCTTCTTTAGGCAGGTCATTAACATGAAGATTCTGATATACAAACTTGGTTGATACGGAAATCGCCGGTTTCGCAAGCACTATGGGGCAGGACGGCAGCTTCCTGAGAGGAGTCAGTACTTCGCCTATTCCCTCTGATAAGGCAGTACCTCTTGTAAGGCAGAATGGTACATCCGCTCCAAGCTTGACTCCACGTAACATAAGATCTTCTGTGGATAATCTCAGATTAAAGAGCTTGTTCATTCCGTAAAGAACAGAAGCCGCATCGGTTGATCCTCCCGCCATTCCGGCAGAAACGGGAATCACCTTTTTAAGCTGCATGGAAACTCCCTCTTTGATATCGAACTCGTCAATGATCATCTTAGCCGCCCTGAACATAAGATTGTTTTCATTGACAGGCAAAAAAGAAAGATTTGTTGT
>JAGAXP010000233.1 GCA_017940955.1 Oribacterium sp. | reverse complement strand
ATATTTTACGGACCGCCGGGAACCGGAAAGACAACATTGGCAAAGGTCATCGCTCATACCACAAGTGCTGATTTTGAGTCTGTCAATGCAACTGTAGCCGGTAAAAAGGACCTGGAGGAAGTGGTGACGAAGGCTAAGCAGAATCAGGGAGGATACGGCAGGAAAACCATACTGTTTGTAGACGAGATACATCGTTTCAACAAAGCCCAGCAGGATTTTCTCCTTCCCTATGTTGAGGACGGCACAGTCACTCTCATAGGCGCCACAACGGAAAATCCTTATTTTGAGGTAAACAGCGCGCTCATATCCCGCTCGAGGATATTTGAGCTTAAACCCCTGTCCCGGGACAATGTTGCGACCCTTATAGACAGGGCACTTTCCGATTCCGTAAAGGGCGTCGGGTCTTTCCATGCCTACATCGACGATGATGCCAGAGAGTTTCTCGCGGATATCGCAAACGGGGATGCGAGAGCTGCCCTTAATGCCATCGAGCTTGCTGTCCTCACCACTGACAGGGAGCCTGACGGACGTATCCACATCACTCTTCCGGTTGCGGCGGAATGCATACAGAAACGGGCTGTCAGATATGATAAGGACAGCGACAACCATTACGACACCATTTCGGCCTTTATCAAGTCCATGCGTGGCTCTGATCCTGACGCGGCAGTTTATTATCTTGCCCGCATGCTGAAGGCCGGCGAAGACATTAAATTCATTGCGAGACGTATCGTTATCTGCGCTTCCGAGGATGTGGGTAATGCTGACCCTGAGGCATTGGTGGTTGCTGCCAATGCTTTTCTGGCTATCGAACGCGTGGGTATGCCGGAAGCACAGATCATTCTCTCCCAGGCCTGTACCTATGTGGCGTCGGCTCCCAAGAGCAATGCCTGCTGTGAGGCTGTATTTGAGGCAATGGAGGAGGTGGAAAGATCCGGAAATCTTCCCATTCCACCATATCTTCAGGATGCACATTATCATGGAAGCGCAGAACTTGGACGAGGGATCGGCTATAAATACCCCCATGATTTTCCCGGAAACTGGGTTGAGCAGCAGTATCTGCCGGATGCCATAAAGGGTGCGGAATTTTATCATTATCCTCATAAACATAAAAGGTGATTTCAGATAAAAGTTCAGCCGGTGTGGACCAGGGGGACTTTTACGATTTTCACTTTTTTTAATAAAGAGTTAAGAGGTTTTGGGTAGAAGTGAAGCTTCATTAGTGCTATTTTTATTATCACTTGGTCTGGGAGAGGGATTACTCTTTTTTGACCGGGAAACAAGAAAAAGAGGAGAATAACAGTGTGTTTATGGCCTTTTTTGGTCGGGAAACACGGAATGGAGAAACATTATGAAAAAGTTTGTATACACAGCGATGACAGTTTTTGCAGTTCTTTCTCTTGCTGCTTGTCAGGGTGGAAAGAAAGAGGCGGCAGAGACTGCAGCTTCAGTGGCTTCCGGAGAGGCTTCCGGCATAGGAGTTGACGGGGATTCCAGTGTTGCAGGACCTGTTGACGTATCAAACATGAAGGATTTTCAGGCTACAGTACAGAAACTGGACGGCACAAAGCTTACAGTTGAGTATGAGGATGGCACAAGTTTAACATTGGACACATCCGATGCATTTATAAATCCTGCATGGCAGCTTATGCCGGGGGATGAAGTCGATATCTTCTATAACGGAGAGGATGGTGTAGATATCCCTGCCGATGGCACAAAGGTGGCAGAGGTTGTTATGTCGGTTCCTTATGAGTATGTTTCTGATGACTTTTCTGAAGAGCCTCAGGTTTACGGTGAGATAACAAAGCTTTCGGAGGATTCGATCACAATTAAAGAGGATGAGGGTATCAATTCTGACAACGGTCCTCAGGACGGAGTTGAGTATACATTTAAGATTCCTTCATATGCCACAACCATAGGAAAAGCAAAGGTTGGTGATTATGCTCAGGTTCTTTATCTCGGAAAGCTTTCATCTGATGATGCCAAGGCGTACCGCATCTGCACAGAGGACATGATGGAAAAAGAGGATTCTGAGGTTTATGAGATCAAGGGAACCATCGCTCAGTTTGCAGACGGTATCATCTACCTTAAGACGGATGAGGGTGAGGTTTTCAATTTCACTGTAGACGGTGATGAGAAGCTGGCAAAGGTTGCCGCTGATTCTATCGACAAGAAGGCTAAGATAAGCTATACCGATTCTATCAGAATGAGAGTTTCAACCTGTAACGGAATAAAGTTTGTGAAGTGATAAAAAGCCGGAGGGCATCCATTTTTAAATGGATGCCCTCCGGCTTTTCCTGATTTATTCACGTAAAGCGGCAATTAGTCGCTGAGGTCGGTATCCAGTGCGATGGTTAATGTATAGTCCGGATATACTTTCCGGATTCTGTCTGATACTTCTTTAAAAATTTCATCTTTATTGTTTGCCTTAAAGCTTAAAACCATATCGAAGGATATGGTTTTTGTTTCTTCGTCAACATAGAATCCATGCATCTGCAGCACATATTCATGTGACATTACGATGTTTCTGCAGGTTTCCATCATGGCGTGAGCATTATCATCCTTCGTGTTAATGGAATAAACGCTGACACCCTCAAGCATCACCTTATGTTTCTTATAAACCTCTCGACGGATATTTCTGGTGAGTCTGTCTATCTCTCCTGCAGTCATGGTATCAGGTATTTCAATGTGTACTGAACCTACGTAGGTATCGGGACCGTAGGCATGAAGCAACAGATCATAGGCTCCGTTTACTTCCGGGAAGCTTGCAATGGTGGCTTTGATGGCTTTTGTAAAAGAGGCATCTGCTCGTTCTCCGAGTATCTGGGAAACCGTATCCTTGAGCATTTCGATACCTGATTTTATGATCACTATGGAGATAAAGGCACCGAGCCAGGCTTCCAGGGAAATGCCTAAAGTCATATATATGGCTGCTGCCACCAGTGTCGATGCAGAAATAATGGAATCAAGGGTTGCATCCGTTCCTGATGCGATAAGGGCATCGGAGTTTACTTTCTCACCAACACTCTTTACATATCTTCCGAGAAGGATCTTAACCACCACTGCGGCCGCAACTATAACAAGTGTGACCGTACTGTAATCGGCTTTCTCAGGAGAAAGGATCTTCTTTACCGATTCCACAAAAGATGTGACGCCGGCATAGAGAACGATGACAGAGATGATGGTTGCACTGAGATATTCAAGTCTTCCGTATCCCAAAGGATGTTTTCTGTCGGGTTTTCTTCCGGCAAGTTTTGTTCCTACTATGGTTATGACCGATGACATGGCATCGGATAAGTTGTTGACCGCATCAAGCACGATGGCGATGGAGTTTGACAGTACACCGACTATTGCTTTAAAGGTGGCGAGGAAAACATTGGCAACTATACCTATGATGCTGGTTCTAACGATGACGCTGTCTCTGCTTTGCTCTGTATTTTCTTGTGACATAAATTCAATCCTCCCTATAAAGGTATATTTTTCTCCGACTATTTCTTACATATCGATGCAGATATATTCGGATCCCTATAGCTCTTTTTAATATATTATATCAAAGTATGTTAACCTAATCGGAAATGTTTTGTAAATAGTTAAACTGAAAGCGGGATTGTCAGCATGATACTCTGTGGTAACACGGTAGTTTGACAGCCTAACCTCATATAAAGTCTCGAAAAGCCAGTAATGGCTTTATTT
>JAGAXP010000232.1 GCA_017940955.1 Oribacterium sp. | reverse complement strand
TGTAGTGCCGCCGACCCCTGCTCCTGTTATCTTCACAGTAAACGGCATAGCAGTAAGAGAAAGGACCGACCTTGTGTTGTCATCAACAGTAATTTCCTGCTCGACAAGACTCGTGCTTTCAATGACCGCAGTAAGTGCATCGGCAATGACTACGGGAACGGGGTCACTCCACTCATCCGACACTTTGCCAGAGCCGGACACAACCCTCACACACAGATAATGAGTCTCACCTGCTGCCCAGCCAAGGCTGTCAGCATAAAGAGTCACGTGCTGTGCTGTCTCTGTGCTGGCCACGATATCTCCGTAAGTGATACCGCTGCCCGAGATGCTTGCCTCGCATATTTCAGCGTATGCCTGGCTTGTTCCGTCATTTGAAACGTATGCCCAGAACGCAGATATGCTGCCTCCTTTAGGAATGATTCCCTGTGACAGCGAAAGCACAGGTACGCTCGGCGCAGATGACAGATCAATCACTGCAGGAGCTGACCATGCTCCGTACACCCCGTTTTCTCCAGACCCTTTGACAAGCCGTACCCTGAACCACCAGCGTCTGCCTGTCTCAAGCCCTGACACATTCCATTCTCCGGCATGTGTATTGTTTACGGTATATGTCTCCGGCTCATCAGTGCTTTCCCACGCATCTTCATGGTCTGCCCAGGAGATGATTGCACTCTGTGCCTCGCGCCATGACCAGTCCCAGATGACCCTGACTGTCCCCGCGATAGCGGTTGGATTAACCGTCACGTTTCTCGGAGCATGAGGCACTTGACCTCCCTGCCATACAGGATCTTTCGATTTCATCCTTGCTGTCACGGAGAATGAATCCACACCATCTGATCTTTCGATTTTCGCGTACGAGCCTACACATGAATAAATGCCAAGCTCAAATGAATCCTCGGATGACCAGTCAGGACACTGAACAGTGGTCTGTGTCTGACCTTGCGGAATGATGCCAACCACCGCTGTTTTATTCGGCTCTGAACCAGTATGGTAAAGAACAACCATAAACGCATCGGGCACATCTGTATGACTGCTTGCTGTAATCGTTGCTCTGTGCGTGTTATCGTTTGTACTAAGATCCGTGATTTCCGGGTCCTTCAGATCGCCCGTAGCTGCAAGCGTCCATCCGCTGTATGTTGTCTTGTAAAGATGTGTGGATGCCACTCTCACAAACAGACACTCGTCTTCAGAGAGTCCCTGGCTGATGAATGCCGATGCAGCGCCTCCTGCTCCTGCCAGTGTTCCGATAGTCCCGTCAGCATCTCCGCTGTATGAAAGACCAGCTCCCGGAACCTTGATGGCATACTCTGCCGTGGTTGTGTCTACCGGATAAGAATTATTCTTTGTCTGCGACCATGTGACCTTTGTCTGCATTCCTCCTGCCTGTTTGCTGACCTCTGCCTTCACATTCGTTGCAGCATAAGGAGCAGAATAAACACGGCAGGCATATCTCCACTCACTTGCACCCCTCGGACCCCTTGACCGTACTCTGAACCATCTGGTGTGAGAGCCGGATGCAATGGTCGATGCCGTCTCTGTATAAGTCTTACTTCCGCTTGCACCTCCCGTAGTAGCTGTCCATCCCTTGTCACCGCCATAGTCATAGTTGGTGACGAGTTTTGTCTGTATCTCCACATCAGTGAACACATTGTGCGTATTTGATGTATTTACGCTCCAGGAAAAAGTGCACTGGTTGTAGTTGCTCTCATTTGGCGTAACCGTAACAGATGGCTTTGCGGGAAGATTGATAGCAAATGCCTGCGCCACCCAATCCGACCACTTTTCCTTTTTTGATATGCCCCTCACTCTGAATTTGAACTGGGATATCTTCGGTTTCCCGGAATACGGATAATAGCTTGAAAGAGCAAGTGATACAGATCTGCTCGTTGTTGCTTTTCCGATATCCACAGCCGTTGACCACTTATCCGTCTTGCCGACACGGTCCACGACATATGCAAACTGCTGCTTATCTGAATAGGACTCACCCTTTTTCCATGAGCAGGCAAACTTCATATTATTCCTGGCTATTGCCAGTCCTTTAGGTTTTATGCTTGCTTTCTTTGCCATATATCACACCGTCCTCATTTCAAGTTTCATCTGTTTCACGAGGCGTCTTCCCCAGTCCTCCGGATTATCCGCACCGTTCACCGTGACGTTTATATTCACATCACCTCTCGGCTGATTCATCCCGGCAGCAACTATGGCATTTGCGATGTCCTCGCCAATGCCTGATACTGCGGAGGTGATCATGTTCATAAGAGAGTCCGTTCCGACTATCGTTTCAGAACCTGCTTCACCTGCGCCGAGAAGCGTATTTCCGTTAGCCCCGAATATGGTAGGGACATTTAAGATCATGCCCTTTTCCATCGCCTTCGCATACCAGGACACATGGAATGACGGCAGCGACCCTTTTCCTGCAATACCAAACGGAGCCTTGCCGCCGGATACGGATATATGCGGAAGTTTAAGATTGCTGAATATCCTTCCAATAGAAAGTGGAAAGAACCCCTTTATCTTGCTTATGATTCCGCTGATAGTTGACTTCGCAGAAGTAATCGGAGAAGTCATGGCACTTTTGATACTGTTCCATGCAGAGCTTGCTGTTGATTTGATGCTGCCCCACGCAGATGAAAGTGTGGACTTGATTGTCTGCACGGGTGATGTCACTGCACTCTTTATGCTGCTCCATATGGAAGATGCTCTCGACTTGATACTGTTCCAAACAGAAACTGCCGTATTCTTGATACCGTTCCAAAGACTCGACAGCCCTGTCTTGACCGCACGTATCGGTGTAAGCACAGCCGTCTTCATAGCATTGAACACCTTACTTGCTGTGCTCTTCATTCCGTTCCAGAGACTCTGCGTAAAATTCTTAATACCTGTCCATATCTTTTTCCAGTTCGTTCCGAACCACGAAAGAACTACATTCGTTACATTCTTTATGGTGTTCAGAGCTGCCTGGATGATCCCTTTGATGCCTTTCCATACAGCAGAGAAGATTTCCTTCACACCCTGCCATACCCTTTTCCAGTCTCCTGTGAATATCCCAATGAAGATATCCAGGATGCCTATAATCACATCAAGTACTGTCTGCAGCACAACGGATATGACCTTAAACGCACCCTCAAAGAGCGGGGCAAGAATCTGACAGAATCCTTCCCATATCTTTTTCATGATTCCTGCAACTTTTGTAAAATCAATGCCGAGCTCATCAAACCTCGATTTCACATCTGTCACAAACTTTACGATGGTATTCTTGATACCGTTCCAGATAGCCGTCATGGACTTTCTGAATTTCTCATTTGTCCTCCAAAGATGAATAAAGGCAGCCACCAAGACTGCCACGACTGCCACGATTATTCCAATCGGAGATGCTATGAAACTTATCGCCTTTCCGAGGATGCCCATCGCACCGCCTGCCTTCTTGGCGGCTCCGGCTGCTTTTGCGAATACTGGAGCGATCTTTGTAAAGGCCTGCATCGCTATTCCGACTTTTGAAATGACCGTACCAAGTATTACAAGCATAGGTCCAAGTGCTGCGATGAACGCACCGACTATGAGGATTACTCTCCTCTGCCCCTCACTCATGCCATTCAGTTTGTCGATAAATGCCTGTATTACCGATACGACCTTTCTGATAATAGGCATCAGAGCATCACCAAAAGAAATAGCCAGCTCCTGGAGCTGACTCTTAAGTATGGTAAGCTGTCCCGAAAGGTTGTCCTGCATAACGGCAGCCATCTTCTCTGCCGCACCGCTGTATCCGTCAACCTCATCAGAACAGGTAGATATCGCGCCTTCAAGTTTTTCTATATCAGACGGAGCTGCATTCATAAGAGCAAGAAATCCGGACATGGCGTTCTTCCCGACTAAGCTCTTTGCTGCAGCCGCCTGTTCAGATTCGGAAAGACCGGAGAATGCCACCCTTGCGTCAGCGAGGATGTCGTTAAGGCTTCTCATGCTACCATCTGCATTTGTGGTGGCAATTGTTACATCGCCTATTGCCTTTCCCGAAATAGTAAAGTCTTTTGACAGGTTAGTCATAATCGCACGGAGCGAGGTACCTGCCTGGGAGGACTTGATTCCCGCGTTTGCCATAAGACCGATAGCTTGTGCAGTATCCTCTGCCGAGAAACCAAGTGCTCCTGCGATAGGTGCAGCATACTTGAATGTCTCACCCATCATTGACACATTAGTGTTCGCATTAGATGATGCCGCCGCCAGGATATCCGCAAAATGGCCCGAGTCCTTTGCAGTCATCCCAAAGGCTGTAAGTGCGTCCGTTACGATATCCGATGTAGTGGCAAGATCCTCCCCGGATGCCGCAGCGAGGTTCATGATGCCCTCGACACCGGAGAGCATATCCTCTGTCTTCCAGCCCGCCATCGCCATGTAGTTCATGGCATCTGCAGTTTCTGATGCAGAGAACTTGGTCTTCGCACCCATCTCACGTGCTTTCTCACGGAGTCTGTCGAAGTCTTCCCCTGTTGCCCCGGATACTGCTGCAACCTTGCTCATGGACGCATCAAAGTCGGCAGCCGTCTTTACGGACACAGCACCAAGTGCTGCCACTGCTCCTGAAACAGGCATGATTTTCTTTCCGGCAGAAGTCATGCCATCACCGACTGTCTGCATCTTTGCTCCGACATCAGCCATCTTTGCCAGCTTGCTCTCACAGGACTTGGCCTCTTGTTCGAGCCTCTTCAGTTCATTTTCTGTCTCAACGATCTCACGCTGAAGAGCATCGTATTTATCCTGTCCAAGCTCGCCCCGCTCTAACTGCTCCTTTGCCTGCTTCTGTGCCTCCTTCAGACCATCAAGTTTTTCCTTCGTCTGACTGATGGAATCTTTAAGCAGTTTCTGTTTCTGTGAAAGGAGAGTCGTATTTTTCGGATCAAGCTTCAGAAGCCTGTTTACATCACGGAGGGATGACTGCGTCTGTCTTATGTTGTTGTTGATTCCTTTTAAGGCTTTATCAAGACCTGTGGTATCCCCTCCGATCTCGACAGTTATTCCTTTTATTCTGTTTGCCACAGGTCTTCACCTCCAATCTTGCAGCAAGAAAAAAGCACCTCCGAAGAGATGCTCGTTGGTAGTTATTCCAGTATAGCTATTCTGCTTTCCAGACAAGATGTGATACTGATTTCAAGTGATCAACCTTTTCTTTGTTTTCCTCCTCTGTATCACCCCAATAACCGCCCTTTTGATTCAGTTTCCCGACTTCAGATTCAGGGACATAGTACACTTCGGTTATTGTGTCTGAAACAGATACATTTCCTTTGTCATCGTGAACTATACTCCGTGCATATTCATTCAGATCCATGAGTTCCTTTGATTCTTCATTAGCATTTACTTTTCTGTGTTTCTCGTAATAAGTTGTGGTCATATAGATGAAAGCTGTTTTATTATCACTCGCATCAAAAGATTGAAAACTGTAGTAATTACCGTTCGTTACCAGTTTGTTTTCTTTAACATAGAGTCCGCTGTCCTCATAAGACATATAAGTTGGATGCCAGACAGCAAAATAGAACGCACAAACACCTCCTAACGCCACTACCAATGCAACGATTATAGTTGCAAATACTTTAGATTTTCTTCTCAGCAAATTGCTATCTTTTGTGTCTTTTGCAATCTTTTCTACCACGTTCGTATCTCCTTTCAAAAGTGTGTCCAAAGAAATGCCTAATTCTTCAGAGATATCAACAATTACCTGTAGATCCGGATAGTTCTTTTCTGTTTCCCAGTTTGAAACTGCGGCACGTGTCACACTAAGTCTGTCCGCGAGTTCACTCTGTGTCATATTCAGTTCAATCCTTCTACTCTTGATTTGTTCTCCGATATTCAAATGCTTTTACCTCCTTGAAAACAGGATAACGAACGATAGTAGCATTATAAAGCGAGTAGCGCTTGACTTCAATAAAAACGAGAGACAGCATCGCTGTCACTGCGAGAATTCAAGGTTTTCAGAACTTATCAAAGTCCTCCTGCCCAGCTATACGGGCATACTTCACGCCATCATTAGTTTTCTCTGTCCAGATATCCAGTACCAGACCTACGGTCAGAAGATCGAGGTCTGATACGGATATCCCTACTTCCATACAGCGCAGAAGGAACAGTGGCGTGGTCATTTCCCGCTCACTTCTGCTAACCCTTTTTTTGCTTCAATATCCGTCACCATGTTTGCACCCCAGAGTTCGAGAATCTCCGGGAGAACCTGGTAGATAGAAAACATCTCAAACTGGTCGAGCCATTCATCGATAGTCTTCGGAATGGTCGGGTCTGCATGATACGCCATGATATATGCCACGTTCTCGAAAATCTCCAGGTCATCGATCTGCAGGTCCTCGTCCTTGCCGGACTTCTTGTTATATGCCTTTTAAGGCTTTATCAAGACCTGTGGTATCCCCTCCGATTTCGACAGTTATTCCTTTTATTCTGTTTGCCACAGGTCTTCACCTCCTTTTACAGCATGAAAAAAGCACCAATCCTCTGATTGATGCTTCTTCATTTCTTTACCGTTTATTATTAACGGTTGTTGTGCCTATGATAATGTTACTCAATACTTCCATAGCCAAAGTGGCCTGTATCGGTTACGTAACTTCCATCACCATTCCACTTGATTGTAATATATGTTGATAACACTCCGTCCTTAAAGTCCACTTTTGCGATGCCTTTTTCATCAATCTTATCGGTAATATCTACGACATGATCGTGATAATATAGGATCACTCTACCTTCATCATTTTTTTCTACAGCTATTTCGTTGTTGATACGCTCAATCACTTCTTCTGGTGTGGCTGCGCGCATACCGCCTTTTCCATCATCTACAGCTCCACCAGTGCCTCTGACACTTCCATCAGGGTATGTAATCTGATATTCGTATTCTCCGACCTGCTCCACCTGAATCTGAGTGGCTTCGCCATACAGCCAGGAATCTACTGTGGCTTTAAAGCCTCCGATATCTGCGGCATATGCTCCTACCGCAAGAGCAAATACCAGTATTAACGATGCTGCAATAGGCATAAGCCTTCTCGCGCCAAAATGTATCGGTTTAAAAGTTCTCGTCTCTTTAGTATTCATTTTTTCTGCCTCCTTAAGCACTCTTGATGCAAAATCAGCAGAAGGTTCTATCATAGAAGATGCTTTGATATATTTTTCTCGATTATTCATTTTCCCATTTCTCCTTCAACATACTTCTAAGTAATGTGCGGCCTCTATGGAGCTGTGCCTTAACGGTACTCTCCTTAATCCCCATAATATCCGCGATTTCTTTTACTGAATAATCCTCGTAGTAGAACAAATGCACTGCTATTCGACACTTCTCAGGCAGAGACATTACAGACTTTACGATTTCTAAATCATCATCATTGTCCTCTGTCTGCTCCTGAGTATGTGCTTCAAGCCATTCTGAAAAGTCTGGAAGATCAATCCGACCTTTGTGCCAGAAGGACTTTTTTAGATTTCTTGCTTTATTTACCGCCACCTTTAACAGCCACGAGCGTATATGATCCTCGTTCATAAAAACCGTTTTGCTGTTGTGATAAGCTAAGAAAACTTCCTGTGCGATATCTTCAGCATCTTCTGGACTTTTGCATATATAAAATGCGGCTTTATACACATTGCTTTGATATTTATTTAGTGCTTGTTCAAGTGCAAGTTTCATTCAGTAATGTTCCTTCGCTGATTACTATTGTTGAAAGGCCTTTCACTTATAATACAATCCAAAAGGGGAAAAGGTTTAAATATTATTCAAATAATATAATCAGAACTTATCAAAATCCTCCTGTCCGGCCATCCTGGCATACTTCACGCCATCATTAGTTTTCTCTGTCCAGATATCCAGTACCAGACCTACGGTCAGAAGATCGAGGTCTGATACTGAAATCCCTACTTCCATGCAGCGCAGAAGGAACAGTGGCGTGGTCATTTCCCGCTCACTTCTGCTAACCCTTTTTTTGCTTCAATATCCGTCACCATATTTGCACCCCAGAGTTCGAGAATCTCCGGGAGAACCTGGTAGATAGAAAACATCTCGAACTGGTCGAGCCATTCATCGATAGTCTTCGGAATAGTAGGGTCGGCATGGTATGCCATGATATATGCCACGTTCTCGAAAATCTCCAAATCATCAATCTGCAAATCTTCATCCTTGCCTGACTTCTTGTTGTATGCCTTTTCAAGCTTTGAGAGGTCTTTGAAGATATCCCTCTTGAACTTGACACGATACAGCCTTGGGACTGTGGCTGACGAACGGAACTTCACGTCCTGCCCGCTGATATTTACTGTCTTTTCAATCATGGCTTACTCCCCCTGCGCAGCTTCTTCAGAAACATAAACATTCTGATACCATGCATCGTATGTGGCCTGATCAACTCCGTCACCAGTGCGGGCTTTCACAAGACCGTCAGACCTCGGGTCAGCTGTGATTGAGAGTTTTTCCGTGCCAGGCTCGATGGTATCTTCCTTTGTTTCGGATTCAAGAGACGGTCTCGAGCAGGTACACTTGTACATGACATGTCTGATAGCCTTCTCATCGCCATCGAACTCAAAGAGGAGTGCGAACTTCACACTCTCTGCATTGCTGCTCTTCTCGATAAGAACTCCCTTATCATCGAGCTGCTCCTGCAGGATTTCCGTTCTGAACCATTCTGGGATAAGAGCAATCTCAAGATCACCCGAATATCCGTTATTTGTAACAGAACGGAAGTACACGATTCCGTCTGCATAGAACGGGCTTGACTCGCCTTCAGCATCGAGCGATATGGATACCGCTCCGGGGATTGGTTTCGGAGTTCCGTATGTAAATACGGTCTCGTTGTGTACGACCGATTCTGACAGAACGGCCGCATGGACATTTTTCAGATTGTATTTGACCTTGTTAGCCATTTTCATACCTCCGTTTCAAATGAGTACAGGACTTCATAGAGCCTCTCGCTCTCGATCCATACTTCCGTCCTGTCATAAAAAATACCGTGCGAATCGAGCACGGCTTCTACTGCTTCTTCTATTTCTGTGTCTTTACTGTCCGTATACAGTTCGATATGGACTTCATTCACTTTGAAATAAACACTCCCATCCGCAGCAAAGTTGTCACTCGCCGGGATGAGATAACATATGAAAGGCGGATCGGGTGACTCCCCTTCCGCAAAATGGTCATATGCAAAAGGAAGTCCGACCTGGGACAGCATTTCAAGTAATCTATCCATTTCGAATACTCCTCTTGATGTCTTCCTCAAGCTGCCGGATGCCTTTTTCCTCTGCAGGTGCGATATGAACCTGTGCACGGGTTCTGCCACCGTTTCTCTTCGCATGACCGAACTCCAGAAGATGAGTGAGCTGATAGCGATTCCGTGAGTAAACTGTCACTTCCAGAGCATGGGAATTCTGCTTTGTGTTCTTAACAGCCCAGCTCCGGCTGTAGCCGCCTGTCTGTTTCGGAGCACTGGCTTTGATATCCGCCTGCACTGTCTTGCCAGCCTCTCTGACCGCAGCCCTCATTCCCTGATCAACCACATCTCGGTAGTTGTTCAGCTCCTCCATGACTGCGTCTGAAAGCTGCTCGATTTTTACTCTCCTTGCCATTACCGTCTCACTTTCCGGCATCTGAACTTCAGTGCCTTTTTTCTGTACGAAAAATGATCGATGGAAAGAATGTCATAGATTTCTCCGTCCATAACGATTCGGTAGTTTGTCGTGCTGACAGCACGAAGTGCGTTGCACCACCTTACCGTAAAATAGCAGTCTGCATGATCCACAGTGGTTCCGACAGCCTCCGTTTCTCCTCCGCCCTTATTCCCTTCACCGCTCACAGTTGCGTGACATTCGTGCCAGGTCACCCAATCATTCTTGTGGTTCCCTATCCGGTCTGTCACCGTCTGCTGTTTTTCGATGGTGATCTTTTTGTTTAAGAGTGCAATCTTCAAAACGCCGCCTCCCTTATTCCAAACAGAAGAGCACGGAGCGTGAGCGTAAGCTCTTTATGATTCGCCTCTTCACGATGCTCGTAAAGATATGCTGCAGCATAAAGAACCGCGATTCTCGTCTTACTCTTATTTTCAAGAAAGACTGCTCCGGATATCCTTGCTGTATCCATGACCATATTTTCTGCAGTTTTTATGATGTTCACTATGAGTTCATCCTCATCGTTATCATCTATGCGAAGATATGTCTTCATTTCTTCAAGCGTTATCAGCATTGTGTCTGCCATACTTTCCACCATATAAGGGCGATGCAGACGCACCGCCCTCACCTTTCATCTTAGTTGGAACTTGATGCAGTTCCTTTCATCTTCAGAAGCTGAATACCTTCGGTAAGGATGACCTTTCCGTCAACGCGCTCTGTTGCCACATATCCGATTTGGCCGTTAGTGGCATAAAGCTCATTCAGTCTCTGAACTGTGCGTCCCGACCTGTCACCGATCCAGTAGCTCTTGAAGTCACCAAAGGCAACAGCAAGTGCTCCGGCTGCAACTGTAGGAACATACGGAGAAGTGTACAGGTCATATCCGAGCAGTTTGTCCGGCTGTCCTGCCTGGACAGAAGGCTGCCACAGATATGCGCCGTTGTTGTCCTTCAGCTTTCTGAGAAGCGCAACCGTGGAATCGTTCATCAGGAACTTCGCATTCCTTCTGTACGGAGTCTTCAGCGCATATACCAGGGAGATGACCTCATCAACCGTGATTGCGTTGTTTGCTGCAGCTGTCACACCTACAGTGCCTCCGTTTTCAGTGAAGATACCTGTAGGCTGATTGGTGCCGGTACCAACGCAGAATGCCTCTTCCTCCGCAATACCGAAGGCTCTCGCAAACTCAGCACGAAGATATGCCTCGATATCGAATGCGGAATCCTGGAGAAGCTCGACACTTACACGGCACAGATCGGTAAGCTTGAATGCATCGATCTGTTTCTGACCGAATGTAGGATTGCTCTCCTGGTATGCTGCGTTCTCAGCTGTCCACTGTGCTACGGAGTGACCTGTCGCAACAGGAATCTTTCTCTCATGCTGTGTGGTGATAACCTTTGCCAGCTGACGGATAACATTCTCCTCTTCGAGTTCCTGCACGATCTGCTTTTCGAACTCTTCCGGAACAAGGTATCCGCCGTCTGCATCAGTTCCCTCGGAGAGAACATTGTGAACGAGGGGCTTGCCGCGAAGGTGTCTGTCGAAGTCCTCAATATATGCATTGGACGCTCTGCCCTTCTTCTCTTCTGCAGCCATTCCCTTGTCCGGCTTTACAGTAAGAGCCTGGCTTGTTGCCTTGTTCATTTCAGCTTCATGAGCATCACGCCTCTCCATGCGGTGAATCTCATTAGTCAGGCTGTCCAGTTCGGATTCCATCTTGCAATACTGTGCATCGTCCTCTGCAGAAAGAACCCCCATTTCATTTCTGTGGGTATCGAGGAATCCCTCCATCGTGTTCCACAGCTTTGCTCTTTTTTCTCTCATTTCTGTGATATTCATTAGTATTTCCTCCTTGCTTTACAGCAGTTTTCTGTAAAGTGCATCCTTAAGGTCTGCGACTTTACGTCCGTTAGTTTCTTCGTTTCTCATCTTCGGCATCGGCACAGCCTTGAACTTCGCTTCAAGTTTGTTAACAAGAGCGTTTTCGACCTTGCTTTCGGAAAATTCGAAGGCCTCCGCAGGCTTTCTCTTCTCGTCTTCCAGGATGCCGTCTATGAACTTCATCTCCAGTGCCTTATTCGCATTCATCCATGTGGTCTGATCCATCATCTTCGAGAGCTGTTTTCTCGGAAGACCCGTCTTGATCTCGTAAGCATTCATGATGCCCTCTTTGACCTCGTCCAGCATTTCGATGGCTTTTGTCATATCCACGTGGTCTCCGAACGCGATAGTTGCCGGATTATGAACCATCATCATTCCTGTCGGTGCCATCAGCACTTCAGTTCCTGCCATTGCAATGACGGATGCCGCAGACGCTGCGATACCGTCAATCTTGACAGTCACATCGTCCTTGTAGTCCATCAGCATGGAATAGATCTGGCTTGCTGCCACACAGTCACCTCCGGGAGAGTTGATCCATATGACTACAGGACCGCGCTCGGAAAAGAGCTCATCACGAAACATCGCAGGGGTGATGTCATCGTCAAACCATGACTCCTCTGCGATGGTTCCGTAGAATTCAAGAACTCTTGGCTCCGCTGCTCCGTCCCCGTCCTGATTCCGCACTGTCGGATTTGTCCACTTCCAGAACTTCTTCATTGGTTTCCTCCTTTCCGTCCTCATACTGCTTGCTCCAATTTCCCGCGCTTGTCAGCGGCACCATGTTTCCGTTGACCAGATACAGGTCGCCGCCTTCCTCTGCAGGTATCTCATCAAGCTGCTCGAGTCTGCGGATATCGTTTGCACTCATCCAGCCATTCTGCCTGGCAATGCTATAGCCGTTCATGCGACTTTCGTAATCGCCGCGCAGAAGACCATCCACATTGAACTTGATAAAATGATCCTTCTTCTCTTCCGGAGTAAGCAGCGCACGGGCCATTGACTGCTCTATCCGAACAAGCCACGGATCGAGCGTGTAGGTCACAAACTCCCGCGACATGTTTTCAATGTTGCTGAAACTGCTCTTCTCAAGATCACCGATCATATGAGGCGGCACACGGAATATCCTCGCAATCTCATCGACCTGGAACTTCCTCGTCTCAAGGAACTGTGCCTCGTTCGGTGAAATGGATATAGGTGTGTATTTGACGCCTTCTTCAAGTACCGCGATCTTGTTTGCGTTATGACTTCCTCCGAATGTCTGCGTCCATGAGTCACGGAGCTTCGCAGGGTCTTTAAGGACTCCGGGATGCTCAAGCACCCCCGAAGGCGCAGCACCGTTTGCGAAGAACTTCGATCCGTATTCCTCCGTTGCGATGGCAAGTCCGATAGCGTTCTTTGCCATAGCTATCGGTGAATAGCCGACAAGTCCGTCAAAGCCAAGACCAGGAATATGAAGCACGTCAGCTGGTGACAGCCTTACCGTCATGTCCTTTGTGCTAATGGTCTTTGCATCTTCGGTGCTCCTCGTGTACTCGTAGTAGAGTTCCCCGTTACTGTCACGGTCGACATTCATGCGGTCCGGCATCAGCGGATATAGTCCGACCACCTCGCCTTTGCCGTTTCGGATAATCTGCGCGTAGGCATTACCCCACAGCAGCAGATGTGTCATCATCGTTTCCCGGAAAACAAAAGAGGTCATCTCTGCATTCGGTTCGTCATGAAGAAGGAAATACAGTTTGTTTTCCGTATCCTTTTCTTTACCGCCAGAGTCCGTATATCTGTACAGATGCAGCGGAAGTCCCGCCACAGCTTCTGACAGGATACGGACGCAGCAGTAAACTGCCGTCATCTGCATCGATGTCCTCTCATTCACAAACTTTCCGCTTGTGCTGCCGCCCAGGAAGAAGCTGAACGCACTTCCCGAGGTTCTGTTTTCTGGCTTATCTCTTGAATTGAATAGCCCACTGAAAAGTCCCATATCCACCTCCAAAATCGCATCAAAAAAGCACCTCCGAAGAGATGCCCTAAAGCTCATATATTCCTTATCTTTTAGTTCAGCAAAGTCCGTATCGGTTCACATTCTCCGAGGCAGACCTCCATGCCGATTTTCATTGCAGCATATACATCATTTTTCTCACCGCCATGCCTCAGCACCGCATTTTCTATATCCTCTTTTGCCCAGCCTCTTTCTCCGTTATTTTCTCTTGCATACATTTTCATGCAGTCATCCACGATCATTTCAAGTGTCCTTTTCGTAAGCATATTTATCCTCCTTTCGAGCCGCTATCCTCTGGGAATTAGCAGTATACACACGCTTTATACCCATTTCAACAGCTTTTCAAAAAAAGGGATTTTATTGTCGGAATTAGTGCTTTTTTTGTAGGATTTCGGTATTCCGTACATTAAAAAACAAGAAGTCCGCGCTCATCGTAGACGGATACTCCGCTGTCATTTCCACACCTAATCGCACGGTCAAGTGCCATGATAGTGGCAACAGCTCCGTCTATTTTCTCTGTCGATTTCTCTTTGTCTGCCTTAATGTTTCCCGCCGGGTCCTGCCGGATGAATATGTTATCCATATTCCACCGAAGCACGGGGTGCCCTCCGTGGGCGATTCTCTTTTCGAGCACCAGCTTCATCAGTTCCTTTGTCGGAGGAGACATATCCTTGAACCCCTGGCCGAATGGAACAACGGTGAACCCCATACCCTCAAGGTTCTGAACCATCTGAACAGCTCCCCATCTGTCGAAGGCTATCTCTCTGATGTTGAACCGTTCTCCCAGGCTCTCGATGAACTTCTCGATATATCCGTAATGAACCACGTTCCCTTCCGTGGTCATCAGATATCCCTGTTTCTCCCATATGTCATACGGCACATGATCACGGAGAACTCTCTGGTCAAGCGTTTCCTCCGGCACCCAGAAATATGGAAGGATGCAGTATTTGTCCGTTTCATCCTCCGGCGGGAACACCAGCACAAACGATGTGATGTCCGTAGTCGATGAAAGGTCGAGCCCTCCGTAGCAGACACGGCCGAGCAGATTTTCTTCAGCGACAGGAAATGCACAGGCATCCCATTTGTCCATCGGCATCCACCTCACCGACTGCTTGACCCATTGATTGAGTCTGAGCT
This sequence comes from Oribacterium sp., assembly GCA_017940955.1. The sequence continues at coordinate 39,938 of JAGAXP010000232.1, read as the reverse complement.
GTCTGAAAGCATTCTCCTCTGCAGGATTCTGCTTTGCCGATTCACAAGCAGCTCTGACTTTGTCGATGCCGACCGTTATATCCAGGGACGGATTTGCTTTTCTCCAAACTTCCGGATCAGTCCAGTCATCGTCTTTACCTGCTCCGTAAATTACCGGATAAAATGTTTCATCCTTTTTCCTTCCCTCCAATATGTCCACCGCCTTTTGATGTACCTCATAGCAGATGCTGTTCTCATCTGTCCCCGCTGTTGTGATCAGGAAGAACAGAGGCTGCGTCCTTGCATCACCGGACCCCTTCGTCATAACATCGTACAGCTTTCTGTTCGGCTGTGTGTGAAGCTCATCAAATATAACTCCGTGGGTATTGAAGCCATGCTTGTTTGCCACATCAGCCGACAGCACCTGGTAAAAACTCTTCGTAGGTTTGTACTCCAGTTTTTTCTGTGATTCGAGTATCTTGACTCTCCGGTTCAGTGCCGGAGAATGCCTTACCATATCCGCTGCCACATCAAAGACTATCTTTGCCTGGTTTCGATCGGCAGCACAGCTATATACCTCTGCCCTCTGCTCACCGTCACCGCAGGTAAGAAGAAGTGCAATGGCGGCGGCCAGTTCGCTCTTGCCCTGCTTTTTCGGTATTTCCACATAAGCTGTGTTGAACTGTCTGTATCCGTTTTCTTTAACGATTCCGAACAGATCCCTTACGATCTGTTCCTGCCAGTCGATCAGTTCAAACTTTTCTCCTTCCCATCTGCCTTTCGTGTGGCAGAGTTCCTGTATGAATAAAACAGCGAAGTCAGCAAGGTCTTTATCGTATCTTGATTTCTTCGCCATGAAAGGTGTCGGTTCGTATTTCTTCAGCTTTCTCATCATTAATGCCGTCACCTTCCTCCTGTTATCATGTAATTACCTCCAAGCATAAAAATAAGAGCATTGCTGCTCCTTCCTACGAGAGAAAGCCCCTCCGTGGGGCCGTGTTTCCCTTCTCTGCCCTTTTTACTGGTTCATTGCCCAAGCGATTGCGTGTCCTTCATCTTCAAAATCCAGCTCGCTGACGGCTCTTAAGCCTATCGCGCTTTCGCAGTCGTGTTTGCCCTCATCGAGGTATTCATATGTGGCTGCGAAATAGCTCGGGTTTCCCGGTCCGTTCCAGTAATATCCTGCTACAAGCACCGTGTCTCCAAAGTTCAGGACCTTGCCGTCCATCCCGCTGAATCTCATCTCAAGGTCTTCCGGGGTGCTTGGGTTTGGCAGTCTGTAAGTTTTCATTCCTTCGTTGATTGTCATTTTCTTTTCCTCCGTTGGTTTTCTAAAGGCTCTTAAGGTATTCATCGACCTCTGCGAGGCTGAAGAAGTCTTTGTCGCAGGCTCCGCCAAGTCCGCATTCTCTGATGATCCTGTAAGGTCCGTGGCTCGTTTTCAGCAGCCCGAGTTTCCTTTCTTCGGCAATCTTTGTTGCGGTTCTTGTGAGCTTTCCCATCTTCTTGATGTTGCTGTCTGCTCCTCTTTCTCCGAATCCCTTTCCTGTTCTGTCGATGAATCTCATTATCTTTGCCTCCTTGCTTTTGTGTGCTTTTCCTTTTGGTATGTACATATATCACTCTAAACGCACATAATAGCAAGTTATATTTTGAGGAAATGTAGTATTTATATCGATACTTTATGTACGAGCAAAAGAGCCCCCTTTAGGCTCTCCTGCCTTTTGCTTTAGCAAACCGTGAAGCGGATTCCGTTTATCTCTTCCGGCTCTCTCCAAAGGTTCTTTCTTTCGACCTTTACAAGGCCTGTCATCTCGCAGCCTTCTTCCGTCAGCTGGTGGATGTTGTCCATGAGGGCTGTTGAGGTGTTGGTGTAGATGAAGCTTGTGATCTCTGCTCCCCTTAAGGCTTCAACAAAGTCCTTGACCTCTCTGTCCCAAAGGAAGTCGTCCATCTCGACCTCGTCTGCCTCTCTTTCAAGGCTCTGGCTCCAGGCTCTGTAGGCTTTGCATGCGCCCTGCGGAACCGGGTAGGTCATTTCCTTTTTCTCTTCGTACCAGACTTTCATCTCCTCGCTGTCGTAGCCGTATTTTTCGATGAGGTCTGCTTTCTTTTCTTCGTGTGCCTTCCTGATTGTCTCAAAGGCCTGTCCGATCTTGTAAAGGTTTTCGAAGTATGCGTTTTCTTTCTTCAGCATTTTGTTTTCCTCCTTGCTCTAAGTGCTCTCTTTTGTTGTGTACATATATCACTCTAAAGGCACATAATAGCAAGTCATTTATGTGTATTTTGAAGTATTTTTTATTCGGGTGATTCCTCGCCCGTCATGATGAAGCGAACGTAGGCATCACGCCGATCCTCAAGCCAGCAGACAAGCTCGTAGTACCCAAGCTCGTATGCAATCCGCTGAACAGCATTTATGTCAAACATATTCGTGCGGCCCGTATCCCGGACGGCAAGGATCTGCTCTCTAATCTTCGCATCCATCACTGCATACCTCCTGTCCCTCTTTCAGTTTCAGAAATATAGTGCTGTAGCGATCCCTTTCCGAACCCTCTGATGAAAACATCCCCTTAAGGAAGAACTCCTCCGCCTCTTCTCTTGAGTCCCAGATCTGCTCCTGTCCGTAACATATGGTTTTGACGGTGTGGAGTTTCTTTACGATGTCCTCGCCATAAACAACATTCAGTCCCGAGCCGTTGTCCCATGTGACCATGATGCTGCCTGTGTCATCAACACCTTCGACAGTGCCATGTGTCCCGACCGGAGGAGCCTGTGCATCATCCATCTGCACAAGCTCCACCCTCGTTCCTGCAGGGTAGGCTTTCCTTACACCCTCCACAATGTTTCTACTCGGAAATCTCATTCTTCACACCTCCCTTGAATGCGGATGAACCGCTGAAGTTCTTCAGCAGGATCTTCCTGCTCGCCTTATACTCATCACCGATGAATCCAAGCCTTAAAAGAAAGCATCTGAATGCATATTTCTCATTGTCTACAGGTTTATCCTTTCCTGTTACTCTTTTGGCCTCTTTTGCCATTTTGCAAAGCGCAGTCACAAGGTTCATGTAGGCTTTCACTTCTTCCGGCGATGCATCTTCATTGAACCATGGGAAGTCGAGTTTTCCGTCTTTCTCACTGACCATAAGGCTGTCTGCTCCGATGGCTTTCTTAAGAAGTGTCTCCTTGGATTCAATGAGTGCCTCAAGCCTTGATATCTCATCGCCCGTCATCATTGGCATCTGAATGGCGATGCCGGACTCTCCATCCTCATCGTCCAGCGGTTCAAAGCCTGCGTCTGCGATGGCGTTAAGAACACGCTCCGCTTCATCGCCTCCAAGCTCGTCATCAAATACAAGTGCGCCCTCTCTGTCGACTGTGAAGTAGTCCATCTCGTATGAGAAGGTTGGCGGTCCCTGGTAGATAGCATCCACTCCGATTTCTTTTGCGATGACCTCCGCCAGTTTTTTGCGGTCTTTTCCGCTTGCTCCGTAATGTACAATCATTTTCTGCCTCCTTTTTGCCATTACTGTGGTTTTTGGTATGTACATATATCACTCTGAAGGCAGTAAATAGCAAGTTATTTTTTCACATAATCCTTGAAAAATAAGCGATTCCGGCAAGCACGAATACCACGTTCGGAAGAGCGACTCCGTTGCCCCACATCTTATACTCCGCAGAATCAGAGTGTGGAGCTTTCAGCCACCTTACAATCTGCTTTTCCGTCTTTGGCTTTGCCGCACCCGTGATGACTTTTCGGTGCGTCTCGAATACCTCTGTCCAGAAAGCAATGTCCTCTTCTGACGGATCTTCCGTTTCAAGATCATCGCACCACCAGTCCGGGAATCCCTGGAGCCTGGCGCATTCTGTCGGGGTGAGCCTCCTTACGATATATTCGCATCCGTCCGAGTCGTTTATCATCGAAGGGTCTTTGTAGTCGGTCGCTACAAGTGCTCCTGCCACTTCTTCCGAAGCACTCGTAAAAAACGATGCTTTGCTTGTGGAATATGTCGGTTCAAATAATGTTTGATCGTTATTACATGAAAGCGTGGCTGACTTATCGTCCTGGATAAGTGCGCCTTTGCCGCCACCTTCCTTTCCGCACCTGATCTTCAGAGTCTTTGGATGGCTCACAGCCCCGGGGCCTTTAGCCACTATGGTAGGCTCTTTTTCCTTTTCTACTGCGAATCCGAATTTTGCATTCTTCCCTTGGTTGAACGCAGCACGATCGATTCCATAAGCAACAGCGTGTTCCTCTGTAGCATTGAGGGTGTACATGACATCCCCCTCTTTGTATCCATCTCCTTTATGCGATGGTCTTGACCCGTTGCCTTCAACCACAGCCATGCCGCCCTGGTTGCAGGAAGGATTACCTCCGTTCGCATCAAGGGTCCTTGATGTATCTGCTTCATAAAATCCCGACCTGGGATTGTCCGAAAGCATAGCATTACTATGTTTCGAGCAGATGCCAAACACCTGCATCACCAGAGGCACATTGTTTCCTCCTGTTCCCATCCGTGATGTCAGAGTCTGCATGTTGTCATCATCGGTTATTCCTATCCTTGAATCTGCCGGATGATAATCAAGGGCAATAGGTGGATGATTCGATTCCGCACGGAGAGTATTCGTTTTATCCTCCGTCACATCCATACGATTGCCGCCCTGGTCGTTTAAGCAGACTGTGCCTGCCTCTCGAGTGCCATCTTTAAGACCTCCGGCAGCTCTTTGCCACGCTCTGAAGCTCTCCGCAGAATACCCAGACACGCCTTCTGACTCAAATAGTATTTTTCCGGCACTCCCGCCTGTAAAATCTGCGACAAGGTAGATGCGTTTTCTTCTCTGGGGCACTCCCCAGTGTTGAGCATCAAGAAGCCTCCATGCGATACTGAAATCTTCTCCCATGACAAGTCCTGCGTTTGCCCATTTGTCAGATCGAGGTATAGCATCTTCACAGCCTTTGATCCCTGTGATTTCCTTGAGGACTGCTTCGAAGTCTGCCCCTTTATTCGAGCTGAATGCGCCGGGGACATTTTCCCAGACGATGTACCTTGGGTATTCTCCATTTGTCTTTTCCCTCATTTCCTTGACTATACGGATCGCCTCATAAAAAAGACCCGAGCGAGCTGCACCCAGGCCTCCTCTTTTACCTGCCACGGACATATCCTGGCATGGCGATCCGAATGTGATTATATCTACCGGAGTAAGCTCTGCTCCGTTTATGGCTGACACATCACCATAATGCTTCATGAACGGCATCCGCTTTGTAGTCACCCTTATCGGAAAAGGCTCCACCTCAGATGCCCAGACAGGCTCAATTCCTGCAAGCATCCCTCCAAGCGGAAAGCCTCCGCTGCCATCAAAGAGAGAGCCGAGTGTAAGTTTATCCTTCATCTCTGCCCTCCACTTCCTTTACGATGTCGGAATACATTATCTTCTTTCCCCCGCGGATGCAGTAAACCTCATCAGCATTTCCGAAGTCCTCCACGTACCTGCGGAGAATGACAGATGCGTACTTTTCATCAAGCTCCATCATGTAGCAGATACGGTTCATGGACTCACAGGCCATCATGGTCGAGCCGGAGCCGCCGAATGTGTCAATAACGATGCCGTTTTCCTGCGTGGAGTTTCCGATCGGGTACGACAAAAGGTCGAGCGGTTTCGATGTCGGATGATCCGCATTCCTTTTCGGTTTGTCATAGTTCCAGATGGTCGTTTGCCGTCTGTCCGAATACCATTTGTGCTTTCCGTCCTTCATAAAACCGTATAGCACAGGCTCGTGCTGCCACTGATAATCAGATCTGCCGAGCACCAGGGAGTTTTTCACCCAGATGCATACTCCGGCAAGATGAAATCCGGCATCAATAAAGGCCTGACGGAATGTCAGACCTTCGGTATCAGCATGAAAGCAGTATGCGCTCCCGCCCTTTTCCATATTTGATTTCATATTGCTGAACGCATCGAAGAGGAACTTGTAAAATTCATCCCCTTTGATGCTGTCATTTTTTATGGTAAGTCCGGACGATGATTCAAAAGAAACTCCGTATGGAGGATCCGTCAGCATAAGGTTTGCCTTCTTTCCATCCATCAGTGTCTTCACATCATCAGCCGATGTCGCATCACCGCACATAAGGCGATGCTTTCCGACAGTCCAGATATCTCCTCTTTCCACAAAGGCTGCTTTTTCGAGTGCCGCTGTGAGGTCAAAGTCATCATCTTCGACTTCATCGGAATCAGCCGTTCCGAAAAGCTCTGCCAGCTCCGCTTCATCGAAGCCTGTGAGCATAGTATCAAAATCCATACCCTCGAGAGACTCGATTTCGACACGCAGAAGTTCTTCATCCCATCCGGCATCCATTGCCATACGGTTATCTGCGATGATATACGCTTTCTTCTGTGCTTCAGTCAGATGATCAGCGAACACGCACGGGACTTCCTTTATCCCTTCTTCCCTTGCCGCAGCAAGTCTTCCGTGTCCTGCTATTATGCCATAGTCCTTGTCGATGATTATCGGATTGATGAATCCGAACTCACGAAGGGATGAACGGATCTTTGCAATCTGCTCCGGGGAGTGCGTCCTTGCATTATTCTGATATGGCACGAGCTTATCGATTCCGACAAGCTGCATCTTACTCGTTGTCTTCATAACGGATCAGCCCCCATTCTGCAAATTTCTCAAAACCGCCTATGCTGCGGATGTATTCTCTTGCTGTATCAACGATCTCCTCATACGGGATGCCGTCTACAGTCTCATCACCGATTGCACAGCTGATCTCAACAGGTTTTCCTGAATTCTGTGCCTTGATCCAGGCATAGATATTCACACTTACATCTGCCTTACTGAGATCCTTTCCATGAAGACCTCCGCCTGTTACCGAGTCTCCCATGTCAGAGCCGAGTTTGCGGTTTGTGGCACCTGCATCAACATCCGGGCCGCCCGTCCAGTCCCCGATAGGATTCACCTCGGCAGACGGATACATTCCACAAAGTGTGTATCTGTCAGCATTGCTCTGACAGATGATGAGCCTTTCTCCATCAAGGATGTACTTTCCGTCAGTAGGAAAAGTGTGATACACATTATTTGCTACAGCGGTCAGTATGCACTGCTCGTCTGTCACAGGCATTCCTTTGAAGATGCCGTTATCTCCGCAGCGGATCTTTCCTGTCTGATTTCCTGCAAGATGTACATCCTGCGGAACCTCGCAGTAATACGTATCCATTCCTCCCGTGATTCTGTTCACGATATCTGCGATTATCTCATCCTCGATATGAACGGATGTCTCTGCGATTATGTGACAGACTCCGTGTCCAATGAGAACTTCAACTGCAATCTTCGGGTTCTCCTCTTTCGCATACGCTCTGTCGACAAGTGCTCCGGCAATGCGGTCTGCTATCTTGTCCGGGTGCATGGGGTTTACCTTTTCGTACATAACTGTTTCCTTTCTGCTACTCTCTTGAACGGAGAAGCCTTTCCATAAGATCGTCCTGCGGATTCGGTCCGCTATAATCAGAACTGCAATTCTCCTTCACTATCTGGAATATCTCATTCCACAGCCTGTTTGCCTGGTTCATGTAATTGATACCGATATTGACAAACGGGGATGGGATCGGTTTCTGCGTGGTCGGATGCTTGGATAGAAATCCGAGCTTGTTTGTTATCTCCTCGCACTGTATCCACCTTGCCGAGCACATGGCATACCGCTCAATCATCTGCGGTGAGATAAGCTGCGAGCAGCCTACTCTTTTAAGCCATGCCCATGTGTCCTCGTATATCTCCCGTGCCTGGAGTTTCGTACCGTCCTTTTGCTCCGCAGACAGAAAGTCATGAGGATCGGGCATATCTGCTCCCTCCACATCCGGGATATCTAAAACGGAGAGCCTTCTTCCTCCCGGATTTCCGCTCTCCGCTTTGTCTATAACTGCTTTTTTCTTTCGGCCGGCACCAGGTCTTTTGCCTCCTCTGCCGCCCGTATTGTTCGATTTTGTCGGCATTCCCGGCTGCCACCTCCTTATTACCCTTTTGATTTCGCTTTTTGCGTTCACGATGCCCCGCGCCCGTTCCCCGGGACCTATACGGTAGAGATTCGAATCCCCCCTGGGTCATCGTCCCCAGCGGTCACCTCTCTCGGCATGGATTTTCGAGTGGCACTTCTTACAAAGAGCCATCAGATTATCTTCGTCATGTGTTCCACCCTCGGTGAGTGGTCTCACGTGATGGACGTGCTCCGCTTTCACGTACCGTCCGTGCCTCTGACACTCCTCGCACAGCGGGTGGGCGGCGATGTACCTCCGCCTGATCCTCTCCCACTGACGTCCGTACCTTTTCTTCGTCTCCGGATCTCTTCCGAAGCGTTCGTACCTCTGATTCATTTGTTTCATGTGCTCACTGCAGAACGACTGTCCCGCAGGTACAAGGTTCGGACAGCCAGGGTAGCTGCACGGTTTATCTGGTTTCCTTGGCATAAATTTTCTCCCAAAGCAAAAGCCCCGGAAGGTTCCGAGGCTCTGCGTTTCATGTTCACTTTCGACACATACACTATAACATAGGGGTAGCATCTCATTCACTCTCATGAACTCTCATCTTTAAGATTTCATCAATTTCTTTCAGTGCCTGGCCGTGCAGACGGAACACGTGCTGAATGCTGTAGTTCGTTTCCGCTGCCACCTCTTCCCAGGGCATGAAGCAAAGATACCTTTTCTCAAGGACAGCCTGCTGTTCCTTTGATTCGATGCGGCTGATCGTCTCCACAACATCTCTCTTCTCATCCACCAGCCTTTCCATGTCCTCCTTGATAGAGTTCTCAAGATCGATGATCTTAACGATGCAGTCCTCGGTCTTGTGAATGTTCCTGCTCCTCTGCACAGGCATATCGCTGAACACTGCTGTTGCTCTTGTTGCCAGTGCGTTCAGACTTTCTATCTGCTGAAGCTTACTGGTGATACCTCTGTCTATCCAGAAAGCCTGGTTTAAATATTCCTTTGCGGTCATACGGCACCTCCGATTTGAAAAGTGTTAACTTCCCTCGGATTGACTCTGGTTGACTCTGATTGTCACTTTCTTTTCACGTGTGCTTTCACAGCTTCGATAAGACGTTTCTGTGTCATGTCCTTCTTCTCCAGTGCTTTCATCACATCATCGTCTATCGTTCCCGCCGCAATGATATGGATTACCACCACGGTCTTGTCCGTCTGTCCCTGTCTCCACAGCCTGGCGATGGTCTGCTGGTAGTTCTCAAGACTCCAGGTGAGTCCGAACCACACGATGGTGCTGCCTCCGCTCTGCAGGTTCAGTCCGTGTCCTGCCGATGCCGGATGAATCAGCCCGATGGATATCTTTCCTTCGTTCCATCTGCGGATTGCATCGTCCTTCTCAAGACGCTCGAACGGCAGCTTCAGCTCCTGCAGTCTCTCCTCGATCCTCTCCCTGTCATGTCTGTACCAGTAAGCAATAAGCAGTGGTTTGCCGTTTGCCGACTCGATGATGTCCTCAAGGGCATCCAGCTTTCTGTCGTGAATGCGTCTTACCTCTCCCGCATCATTGTAGACAGCACCGTTTGCCATCTGCAGGAGTTTGCCGGAAAGCACTCCTGCATTCGCTGCAGTTATGTCCCCGCCGCCGTCCTCTGTGATCAGATCGTCTTTCATGTTTTGATAAGCTGTAATCTCGTCATCATCCAGGTGCACAGGATACGCTGTGGATATAAGTTCCGGCATCGGGATGTGGTCTTCAGCCTTCATCGATATAGTGATGTCGGATATCTTCCTGTAGATTTCCTGCTCCGCACCAGGCAGCGGTCGGTACGAGAATACGATCTGGTCGTTCCACCTGTCCGGCTCGAAGTACTTCAGTCTGTACTTGGTGATGAACTTCTCAAGCCGTACCCCTTTATCGATAAGCTTGAACTCAGCCCACAAATCCATCAGACCGTTTGATGAAGGTGTTCCCGTCAGACCCACGATGCGTTTGACGAACGGTCTCACTTTCATCAATGCTCTGAACCTCTTTGCCTGGTGGTTCTTGAATGATGACAGCTCATCAATTACCACCATGTCGTAATCAAACCTGTATCCGCTTTTCTCGATGAGCCACTGCACATTCTCACGGTTTATGATCGTGATGTCTGCTCCTGCCTCAAGTGCTGCCTTCCTCTGCTTTGGTGTTCCGACCGCAACAGCAAAGGTCAGGTCTGACAGGTGGTCCCACTTACGAAGCTCGTCCGGCCAACTGAATTTAGCAACTCTGACGGGAGCTATCACAAGCACCTTGTGAACATCGAAGCTGTCGAACATAAGACTGTCGATTGCCGTAAGAGTGATGCTTGTTTTGCCCATGCCCATGTCAAGCAATATTGCCGACTCGGGTTTCTCCTCTATGAAGTGCGTGGCATACTTCTGGTATTCATGTGGTTCGTATTTCATCTATGATCTCCTCGATATTTTCCGGGTCATCCAGGACATACACCCTGAACCCCAGCTCTCTTAACTTTCTGTGCCTTGCCTCCTGCAGCGGTCTTGGTTTCTGTCCAGGTGCTTTCACTTCCACAAAAGCCATACGACCGTCCGGAAGAAGTGCAATGCGGTCGGGCATCCCGTTGAATCCGGGAGACACGAACTTCGGACATATTCCGTCATATTTTTTAACCGCTGAAGCAAAGGCTTTTTCTATCTCTTTTTCTCTCATGTCAGACCTCCTCGGGTGACACCCGGTGACACCCCATTCCGTAACTTTTCTTATAGTAAAAAATGAATGAATTTTTCAGCCTAAAGGGGTTTATAGAAAAGGGTGTCATCGGGTGTCACCTTTGTTGAAATTTCAACGTTTTCTAAAATGGCACATCTTCCTCGTTTTCCTTCAGCTGCAGTCCGAAAATAAAGCTGCCGTCTTTTTTCTTATGTTTCACAAAACCTGCCTGCTCCACCGCCGCATAGAATGTGGCAGAATCTCTCGCATACTCCCCGGCATTCGCACAGTAGCTGTGATATGCCTTGTAAAACTCACCCGACTTCTGGATAAGACCGTCACCGACTTCACAGCATTCCTCAAGGAACGGAGAGAACCAGTCATTATCCTGGCGGTATTTGTCGATGGCAGCCTGTACCTCCGGCGGGGTCTTTATTTTGAAGTCCCTGTCGTATGCCTTCTTCGCACCCTCAATCAGCCACTTAAGGATGTATCCTCCCGAATGACGGATAAGGTGGTCGGTATAATTCTTGATATCTGACTTGCCTTCAAACTTCGCATTAAACGGTATGACCACAAGTCTCCTCCAGATGCCCTCATCCATTGCTCCGACCTTCGGCAGGTGATTGGTGTAAAGGATAAGTGAATGCGTGGGTATGAAGTCGAATGGGTCCTTATATTTTTTCTCGCCCTTAATAGGATCCGTACTGCACAGCTGTTTTACGATAGAGGTCGACAGTCTCATGCCCTCCTCAAGCTCTCCGGCTATAAGAAGGCGCTTACCTTTGATTTCCGCAATCTCCGGTTTCACGTTTCGTCTGACTCCCGCCGTCAGCACATCCGCTGATATGACACCGGAGTAAGTCCCGAGAACTCCCGCACACGAATTGCAGACTGTCGATTTACCGTTACGGCCTGCACCATGAGCAATTGTCATATGCTCATTCTCCACCTTTCCAAACAGTGCCTCGCCAAGCGACATCTGCGTGTAGTTGATGGTGTCGCTGTTTCCGAGGAAGGTCTTATCAAGCTGACTGACCCAGTCCTCCTTTCCGTCATCGGACGGGGACACTGCAGTGATTTTGGTGATATAGTCTTTCGGATCGTGCGGGCGGAGTCCTTTCATGCCTTTTCGGAGGTCGTATGTTCCCTCCGGGGTATTCAGAAGATAAGGATCACCGTCCACCTGGTCGATGGATATCTCAAGCATTGGCTTTGCTGCCTGGAGCGTGGACATCACATATTTCATGTCCCGTCTTTTCATGACGAAGGCATAGTATTCTTTCGCATCCTTATATTCGAGGAAGAGCCTGTACTGCTCCTCGTCAAAGTCCTTTATTGCAGTCTTTGTTCCTGCATCGACCGCCATTTTGTCTGCTCCGGCATCAAGCACGGCTTTCTTCCTAATGCTGCAGAGGAGCATCGCATCGGCAAGCTGAAGATCGAGGAACTCCTCGACTGCTCCGATAGCCTTCTGCTTTGACTCGTCCCAGACCTTACCGTCATAACGTAGATAATCCGTTGCCGTGGTATAGACAAGCTCATCGCCATACTCCCTTGCCAGGACCTTCGCTTCTCCGATATCCGAGTAGTCCTCCGGCTTGAGACTGCCTGCCTCTTCGAAGTCGGCATTATACTCATCGGGCGGTACATAACCGTCAGATGACTCGACCTTGCTTCTGTAGAACTTAAGAGCAGAGTTCCATATTGTCTTCAGTTCCCTATCCGGGAGTGGTTCTTCACACTTGGCTGCTTCAGTCAGGAATGCCTCATGAGCATATTCCGTCTCTCCGAACTTCTTCAGAACGCGCCCTGCAAAGCGTGACAGGGTTGAGTTCCTCTCTCCTTTCGGGATAGACCCCATGCCCTTTGCAGGTGGGCGAGGACTGTCTTCCCTCTTTTCGATGGGACCGAGCCATTCATCTATGGTCATCTCACCGTCATGCCAGGTCACTTCATCCGCAGGTGCTCCGAAGATAAACCTTGCGGCATCGAGTGCATTGTCATCAAAGAAAGGCATCCTTCTGAACAGTTCCTGCTTCAGAGCTGAACACTCCTCTGCATCCGTGATTTCCTTATGCGGGAAGTAGATATGGAACCTGGGTCTTTCTGATCTGCCGTCCTTGACCTTCATGTTGTTCCTGCTTGGTGCTGTTACAAAGGCGATATCATCAAGCCTCTCTTCGAGCACCGCCGGAGTGATCCATTCATCCGGATCATCCGAGTGATCGTTGTCGCAGTCCATGACCTCGCAGTCAGATGCTTCGAAGTTATCTATGCTGCGGTAGTTTCCTTTGAACCGCCCGGTCACATGATCTCTTCCGACCGCTGCCATAAAATCTGCTTCGTTTTCTATGATGCAAACGTTCGGGTACAGGCAGTTCTTCTCGTTGCCCGTACAGTTTGCCGTGTATAACGTGAATTTCACATCTGCACCTCCTTATGTATGCATTCCAAAGACTCCTACTATCCCTCGGACAGAAAGGAGTCTTCAGAACGAAAAATCGTTAATCTTTTTTATAAAAATATGTCTCGTAGCCGTCCGCACGAAGGAGAAGCCCATCCGCCCAGGGCGGTGTTCTTCCCATCTGGTCGCATACGGCTTTGAGGGATACTCCCTCGCTTGCCTCGATGACAAGTTCGTCATGAATATGAGCACAGATGAAAGAGTGCGACAGTGTCCGCATCGCATAGCAGAGCACATCCCTCGACAGTGCCTGGGTGATGTTCTCCACGAACTTCGGACCGTAAGATTCGATACGTTCCCACTTCTTGCCTGCACCTACTCCCATGTAGGTCACAGACTCCCCGCCGAACTGGTTCTCACCGATCTTCGGTTTGACATAGGTAAGCTGCCTCCCGGACGGAAGGTGGATAAGAAGCATACCGGAGCGGTATTCGAACCTAATCCCGTGTGTCATCGTGGTTGTTCTGTTTTTGATCGCTGTCTTCGCAGCATCGTCTACCGCCCACCAGAATGCTGTAATCGAAGGATTGGCACCGCGCCACTTATTTACAAGTGGCTGAAGCTCTGATTCCTCAAGCCCCATCTCAAGTGCGCCCATTGCCTTAAGGGCTCCTACGCTGCCGCCGTATCCGAGTGCGAGTTCAGCGATTTTGCCTTTCTGACGCAGGTGACCGTTGATTCCATGCTTTTCGACAGGGACACCGAACATCGCAGATGCTGACTCACAGTAGATGTCAGCCTTCTCCTTTGCGAAGACATCCATCCTCCACTTCTCTTTTGAGAGCCAGGCAAGCATACGTGCCTCAATCGCAGAGAAGTCCGAGACGATGAACTTGAAGCCCGGCTTCGGAACGAAGGCAGTTCTTATCAGTTCCGACAGAACATCCGGCACGGAATCGTAAAGCATATTGACCGCATCATAGTCGGATGCTTTCACGAGTTCCCTTGCCTCTGCCAGATCCTCCATGTGGTTCTGCGGCAGATTCTGCAATTGAATAATCCTGCCTGCCCATCTGCCGGAGCGGTTGGCTCCATAAAACTGAAACATTCCCCTGGCTCTTCCATCACTACAGACCGCAGTCTCCATCGCCTGGTATTTCTTCACCGATGACTTCGCTGTCATCTGACGAAGGCGCAGGACTTCTTTCATATCTTCCGGCACTTCCGTCATAAGCTGTGCGACCTGTTTCTTGCCGAGGCTTTCTGCCCGGATCCCCTTCGAGGCAAGATAGTCCTTCATCTGAACCACGCTGTTCGGGTTCTCAAGATGAGTCAGTTCCTTCATTCGTGCTGTCAGCACGTTCCTTGCCCGCTCGTCCATATCAATGGCAGCATGAACCAGAGTCATATCAAGAAGGATGCCTCTGTCGTTTATCTCCTGGTCAAGGTGGTATTCATCCCACACATGGTCCGGCACAGGGAACTTCTGAAGTTTCTCCTGTATCTGCATTTCGACCTCGACATCGCGGCGGTTATACTCCTTAAACACCTCCCACTTCTCCGGAGCGTGTTCCGGGAGATTTCTTGTGCGGCCTCCGTTTGTCTTGGTCGGTCTGCATGGTGTACAGAAATACCTCACGAGGTCTTTTCCTTCCTTCAGCTTCTGATTCTCAAGTTTCAGAACGCTGCCCACCTTATCGAGCGACAGCGGAAGTCCCATGTATGCTGCCCAGACAAGAGAGCATCGCCAGCCTTCCGGATCAAGGTAGTCCGATACGGTATCTCCCGGAATGCTGTATGAGCTGAACTTATCCGGATGGTTCCTCTGAAGCCATGCCGACAGGCACACCCTCTCGAACTGGCTGTTATGTGCCCACTTGATGATGCTGTTATCCGTCAGAGCATCAAGCACCTCATCCGGCACAGTCTCACCTTTTGTCAGATCGATCACCTGCACCTCGCCTCCGTCTACGCTGTATCCGAAAAGCAGGATGTCAAAAGCATCCGACTGCGTATACTTGTAGACTCCGGCTTTTGACAGGTCGATGTCTGAATAAGTTTCTATGTCGATTTCTATCTTTCTCACGGGTTCCTCCATGCGAGAGTAGGCGGCAGTTTGACCCACCGCCCTATGCTCTTACTTCTGTACTTCTTCGAATCTTCTCTTCAGCTCTTCCTGGCGCAGTTTCCTTGACTGCTCCTCGAGCCAGTATTCGTCTCTGATCTGACTTCTGATCTTTCTTTCGAGCTTGTCATGTTCCTCGAGTTTTCTTTCGATCTCTTTTCGTCTGTCGTCACGGATTGTCGTGTAAATCGTGTAAAGACCTACGAAGCCCCATGCAGCAATCATGACACCGCATATTATGAAAAATATTGTCTCAAGCATTGTCTTATCCTTTCCCGGAGGACAGGTTTCCTTGCCCTCCGCTTACCTTGTCAATTAGTCGAGAAATCCGTCATCATCAAGACCTGCGAAATCATCCTCAGCTCTCGTTCTGCCGCCAAGAGGCTCACCGTCTCTGATCTTCTGCAGGTTGTTCAGACCGCAGGCGATTCCCTTGTTGCCGTTCGAGTTGAATGCATAGAGGTTGATGGACGCTCTGCCGTATACACCGCTGTAGACTTCGGATCTGTCGATGATCGGCTGTCTGTCAGCATCAACGATGCCGGGTGCAGTTGTGCTGTTGGCGTTGATGAAGTAGCTGTTCTCATATGCCGGATCATCCGGTCTCTCTGCATCACCGTCACGCAGCGGAGTCTTGATGGCAGACAGTGCAGGTACGGACTTGCCGTTTCCCTTAAGCTTTGCCTCGCCTTCCTGGTATGCAGCTTCGATGGCAGCCTTAATCTTGTTTACCGTCTCCGTATCACTCTTTGGAATGATCAGGCTGACCGAGAACTTCGGTGTGCCGCCGTTGATGCTCTTGGCCTCCCACACATTGCAGTAAGACCATCTTGTGTTAACTCCTGTGATTACCTTCATTGGGTTATTAAACTTAGCCATTTTATTTTTCCTCCTGAAAATCATCTTTTGCTGTATTCCACGCCGGGCGCTTATCGCTCTCCGGCACTAATACTGGTTTTCCGCTTGGCTTCATTACGAGTCCGCCAAGTATCTCGTTGAACTTCTTCTTTCCGAGCAGTTGTGTCATTGCTGTGATTCCGAGCAGCTTCTTCTCATAAGGATCTTGCCCTGCATCGATTACAGCCTTTGCAACTGCATCCTCGTCCGTATACTTTCTGACCGACCTTCCCTCTGCGAGTTTCCAGCCTGCGTACTCCTTGCCGGACAGTGCCTGGCGGAGTGCGTACTCCTTTACATCGGATGCCCAGGATGTGAGCTGGTCTGTCCTTGCCAGGATGTCTGCGATATCCTCATCGGACAGAACCTCCGGGTCTTCGAAGTCGTACTTCGCAAGCTCCATCGCATAGTCGGCTCTCGCTCTGCAGATGTGCTTGACCGGGCAGAACTGACACCAGTCACCGCAGGCATATTCACCGTTGCCCTCGTAGGCAAGGGCTGCCGCAGGTGCAAGGACGGTGTCCGCCCATTCGAGCAGGTCTTCCTTGACGAGCATCGAGGTTGAGATGTTGTCTCTGTTTGGCTGATAGATTGTCATTGCCACTGTCTCGATGTTGTAGATTCCGTCAAATAGCTCGAGGGCTCCGAGTCCGTAGCATTTCATCTGGCTGTTGTCCTCGCAGTCTACGAGAACCCCGGATCCGTTCTTGTAGTCAATTACATGGAGCGTTCCATCTGCGACCACAAGGCAGTCTGCCGTTCCGAAACCATCCGGTACCCATCTCTCGTAGCTGACCTGCTGTTCGATGAGCACCGCAGGGTCTTCGCATTCCTTCCTCGCCTCTTCCAGAACTTCCATCACGTATCCGGCATAGCCGTCCGCATTCTGTTCCATCTGATTCGAGTAGTACTGAAGTCCCGGAACCGGGTCTTCCATCTCTATGCCGAGCAGCTGTTTCAGCTTGTACTCACAGAGCAGATGTGCTTCGGTGCCTTCCGCTGCGTATTCGCTCCCACGGTTTTCATACCGTTCACCGAGTCTGATGCTCGGCGGGCAGTGTATCCACCTGTGGGATGATGACGCAGACAGTAATGCGTGTCCTCTCATCACAGCACCTCCGCTTCACGGGCGAGTGTGGCATACTCTTTCGGATCGATCTCGGACAGCTTGTCAGCACCGTGTGCTATGAGAAGTTCCTTGATCTTTGCCGTGTGGCCTGCCCTCGACTTTTCTGCCAGGAGCTTTCTGATATCCGTGTAGGACAGCTGCTCTTCCGGCTCCTTCGTTTCTTCTTTCTCTGTGCCTTCGAGCCTGTCTGCCAGCCTGCGGAGTTCATCAGCTACTGCTTTGAGTTCACTCTTCGTCATCGCCATTACCTCCTTCCCCGGCTTTCTGCGAGACCGCCAGGAGCTTTCTCGCAAGTTTTCTGCTTATGACACTGATCGCCATCAGTACCCCCGCCGCGTCTTCACAGCGAGCCTGCGTTCTTGCTTCAGTGCCGCTTCTGTTTTTCTCAGGCATCTTTCTGCCCTCCTTTCCGAGGGGTCTTTTTCTCTCCCTCACCTTCCCTCGGACATCCGGACAGTGCCGGAACGAAAAAACAGAAAACTTTTTGAAAAAAATCTCCACCCCGCACAGGTAAAGGGTGGAGATATTCTTTTAGATGAAGTCTTTGAGATGCTCACGCAGGAAAGCGATGACCTTATTCTTTCTGTAGTTGAGGGTGGTCTTCGCAATGCCCAGCTCCCTTGCCACATCCTTTTCCATCTCTTTTTCTGTAATCATTTCGATGATGCGGCGGGCATCCGGGATGATGGAGTCCAGCTCCTCGATAAGTGCATCCAGGACAATCTTCAGAATGACCGCATCCTCGTGACCTTCTGTCCCCATCGGCTCAAAGTCCGATTCTTCCTGCATTTGGTCAAGTGACACATCACTGCCGTTCGGACCTTCACCGTAGCGGTAGATGTCGCACATCTCGCAGTCCTTGTTACATCTGAATCCCTGTCCGTCTCTGCACCTCCACATACGCTGCTGACGTTTCTCCTCACGCCAGACGTCCTGCATGATGGTGCGGTAGACAGCCTCGTTCACTTCTTCGTAGTGGTCTTTGCACCACACATAGAACTTGCCGTCTTTCTTGAATCCTTGAATCTGCTTAGTCATAAAAAGCCTCCTTTGTCTCCGCTCCGGCGGAGTCAAAGAAGGCCATTACATGACGAATCAGACTATCTGATAATCGTGATCGTTCCGATGATCTTCATCGAATCCGCCACGACTATCCGGTAGTCGTTGAGCTTGATTTTCACATTCCCTCACAGTGCCGGATAATCATGGCCATCGATCACTGTGAGAGCTGTTGCACTAACTTACCTGTGCTACAGCCAGTATTCCATATAAAAAGAACCCTGTTTAGGGTCCTGAAATGTCCGCTTTTTGGCATAAAAATAAGGCCACACTCGACTTGATATGCCGAATGTGGCCTGTTGTAGCGCGTTTTCATGCGGACATCAGAATGTCCGCTCTCTGAAAAAAATATTTATATTTTTACATCATGTCTCGCAAGATATGCTCTTGCCTCTTTTAATCCTGCTCCCCACTTTGTCTGGAATGCAACCTTTATCCAGTTATGTGCATCGCTGTTCATCAGTCTGTGAGGGGATCTTTCCATAAGAGGTCCGCTTATCTGTGGTGGCACTTCCATCGCAAATATGATGGCAACTATAGTTTCAAGGCTCCCGGACTCCCCGTCGAATACTCTCCGAACCTGCCGCTCGTCTATCCCCACCTCATCTGCAATAGTGTTGTATGATTTGCCGATGAGTTTCTTGCTTTCCTTCATACAGAACGAGAAGTCGTTATTGAATGATGCAGCAATTCGCTCTGCCTCCAGAAGAAACTTTTCGAGCTCCTTCTCCTCTTCTTCCGGGGTCAGTGGTTTTTCACCTTTGTAAGTGTACTCAAACTCAAATGGAGAATGCTCATCCTTATTGAGGTAACATTCAGTGTGGTAGCTCTCACCGTAAACCTCCGGATTGCGGAGGGACAGGTCAAAGACGATAGCACACTCATCCATGTGCCTTCTTGCATATTCTGTAAGGATGCGGTCCCCATTGGAATCTGTCGTTATATATTTCGGACTATGGAATACAAAGTGCGACTCGACATATTCATACTTTCCGCTTTCGACTTCGTTGCGTAGGTATGTCATCGACTGTATTGCCGCATCGACCTCGTTGATTGTAAAGGTCTGATTCTTCTCTATTGCATTCTTTTTCCAGGAATGAGCACGGACATAAGCACCATCCACATAGTTCAGTGCTCCGGCAGCATCATGATAACCTGCATCGATAAGTCTTATCTTTGCAGCGGTTAACGAAACATTGTAGAAAACGCTGATCTCTCTGATGACAGGCTCAAGGGCATCTATATAGTCCAGTCCCTGGGCCTTATACTTATGCATCTGATCTGATACGAATTTCTTGAATCCAAGCATAGGCATTTGGATCCTTGGTGTGATGGCATTGGCCTGTCTTTCCATCCACTCTGTTGATTTCTTCGAAGACCCTTGTACACCACCAACAACAAGACAGCCTATTGAGGTTGCGTGTTCGTTGTATAGACGCTCAAGCTCATAGGCTTTTCTGTGCTTATACCAGTGGAAACATTCGTGGATGATGGTATTATCCTGCTTTCCGTAATTCTTGAGGAAATTAGCAAGCGGATCAACATATATCGTCCCGCCCTTCACAGGCACTTTGGAAGGTGTGTCCGTCTCATCCCACAATTCGACTTCGTCATCGCAGAAGTACAGTCTGCCAAACACGGAGTGGTCTTCTGATAATCTTCCCTGCTTAACTGTTAGTCCGAATGCCTCTGCAATTTTCATAGGCTCAATATGAGTTGGAACTGTGAGGGATGCACCGTATCCGGCAGCTTTTAGAAATTCCTCGGCCACACTGTCGTACTGATCCGAGCTGATGTATGGCACAAGAGAATCATCGAGAGGTTTCTCGTGATAAGATTTGCTGATATATTCTTCCGGGTTTCTGACAACAACATCGTCCAGATTTTTCTGCAAATCGCCTTCGCAGGTGAACTTGAACCACATCGTGGCATCCTCTTCTCGCTCACCGCGGCGATTATTATATTCCATGACTGTGAAATATGCTTCTACATAGATATCAAACCCTATCCTGGAACCCGGAAGGTCATTCACAGGAACGTGCTTTACATCGATAGATTGCAGTTCGATGCGATCTATATTATTAACATTGTAGAACTGCACAGGAAGTTTATCCTTGTTCCTATAAAGGTACGAGGCAATCGAGTTGAATATGTCGTTGTCATAACGTTTTGAAACATACTCCTTGAACGATCTACTTCCTGGCATATTTCTCCCTCTAATCTATGCATACCGCCTTTTATGGGCAGTCTCTAATCTGCTGACAAATCCGAGCATATCCTCCTCGATGTTTTTCCAATCGGTATTAAGGTTGATTGTCTTGACCATGATTGGTGTTCCCTGGATAGGATACATCTTGCCGCGATCCAAATCCTTCTTCACCATCGGATATATCAATGCTCCGTATTTATCCCCATCGAATTCACTGTCGATAAGATAACCTCTCACTTGGTTCAGATGACCTGTTCTTGCTCTTTCATCGTCCGCATTCATATATGCATTGACGAAAGTGTTCTTGTAGTATTTGGCGTCAAATATAAACTGGATATTAAGTTCCTTGTTTTCAAGGACGATATCCGTCCTTCTGTCCCCAGGATTCTCATCCACATCGAACAGGTCTCCCCATATATCGGTTGCATCCTCGTCCATATGCCAGTTTATCTTAGGTGCATGAACACGATAGGTCTTGCGGTCGAGATGTATCTTATAAAAGTTAAGAATGAACATCTCAAACACTTTATGCATCTGCTCCTGCCTAAAGAAATCTTTGAAGGTCTCATTTCCGTCTTCTTCGTTGATTACTGTATTGTCATAAAGCATAACGGCAATATTGATGAGCAGTTTATAGGTTACATTGTTCCTGTTGAAGATGAGTTTCTGTCTATTGGTCTTTGTCGGTGGCTCTGAATCGATCCCTGTGAAAAACAGGCTTTGTTTCTTCAGATCACGCTTGATGCTCTTATCCACATTCGGATTCTTGATTAACGAATCAATTGTGTACTTCAGAATCTGATTAAATAGATCATTCGTTGAATACTCGTCATAAGTGCATATGAGCCTTTTGCGTTGGGCAGTCAGCTTGCTCATACTTTGCTGCACTTCAATCTTGCCACGAAGAGTAGCGAGCTCCTCGGTATTCTCAATATATGATCTGTGGAACCCCGATCGGATCAGTTTTCCGATTCCATAGGAGAACACCCTCGACAGAAGATTATAGGCATCGTCAAAGTCATCTGTACCGACCTTCATGTCATCGGCAACAGCGAGAACATTCCAGGCATAGCAGAGCATATAAAACAGATTTTTAATTGGTATCGGTGCTTTGCTCTCGCTCATACCCTTAATCCTTCATCAAGTCTTTCTTGCAGTCCTCTGCCTTGTTCTTGTCGTCCCACCAATACTCATCGAGCAATGGTGCTACTTCGAATTCGATAATGGCATCATACCATTCCTTAGGACTCTGCCCTTCGACAGGTGGAACGCAGAAGTAGCTATGTCCAATGCAGAACCCTTTACCCAGACCGGATGTTTCCTCGTCTGCAATCTTACTGTTCAGTTCGGTGAATCTTTCTATGATCTTATTAACAATACCCGTATCTGTTATATATCCTTTCAGATAATCACGGAACTGATCTTTTGCGAAAGCAGGCTCTACGTCAAAGAAACTGAATCTTCTTCTCAAAGCATAATCCATCATGGCCAGACTTCTGTCGGCAGTATTCATCATACCGATAAGATACAGGTTGTCCGGAACATAAAACTCCTCGTTCCTGTATGCAAGTTTCAACTTATTGTCCTCGCCACGCTTGTCCCCTTCGATGAGCATCATTAGTTCTCCGAAGATCTTACTTAGATTACCTCGGTTTATCTCATCGATGATGAAGAAGTACTTATGACCTGGATCCTTTCTTGCCTTATCGCAGAAATTGTAGAACACACCCGTCTTCAGTTCGAAGCCTTCATCGACAGGTTTGTAGCCCATGATGAAGTCCTCATAGCTATAATTCTGATGGAACTGAACAATCTCGATATACCTGTCATCCTTAGCTCCAATAATAGAGTGAGCAAACCTCTTCGCAAGGAATGTCTTGCCTACTCCTGGAGCACCCTGCAGGATGACATTCTTTTTGTACATGAGCAGCTTACGAAGCTTCTCATACTCTTCTGGTGTAAGGAATACCTTCTTTAGGAAATCCTCTTTGTCATATGGTTCAGCCTTAGGTTCTATCTCTTCATCGTGAGCATCGTTGAGTTCATCGAGATACTTCTCATACCACCTCAAAGCCGTATTCAGAGATCTGTTATGCAAAGAAAGATTGATCTCAGCATAATTAGGGTGTCCCTTTATCAGTTCTTTGATGTCCGAAAAGATATCTGAATCCGTTATCATGAACAGATTGTCAACATCCGGATATTCAGGAATGTCCATCATTTGACATACTTTCTTTAACGCATTGCAGTTGTTATTTATCGTATTCTGGGTCGGATGCTTGCCATTACTGTTAATCTGTACAATCATCCAGTCTCTGAACTTTTCCTCATTTTCATCAGCTTCAGCCGTGTCAGTTGCAGCATCAATCTCTGTTTGCCCACTGTCTTCTGTATCAATTTCCTTGTAGTACGCCCAGAAGATACGTGAGAAGAGAACTGCGGATATTCCACATTCTCTTACAAACAGCTGCATCTGCCCCATTCTTACAATGGCATTTTCATCTGGAGTTATCCCGAGAGTATCAAGAACTGTTGTCTGTGCGCTTTGACTGTAAATAGGAGGGAATATCTCTGGAAATAGCATCTGATAATACTTCAAGAACCATACTCTGTTAACAAATCCCTCTGTAACTGCACTAAGTTCTTTCTGCAGAGCCTTGTAATCCTCAATAGTCTCGGTGCTCTCATATTTGCTTATAACATCAGCACCATCGACCAGGTAATCACGGATCTGGGTTCCGAGTTCGATGGCCTCGTCTACTGATAATAGTTTTGTATCACGTGGGGCTCCGGCTGCCCAGCTGTCATGTTTCTTGCTATAATGGAGCCCATATTTATACGCCGTACCGCTCTTTATACTTCCAAACAGTCTGCGCATATCACTGTCAAATTCAAGTGCGTAGCAGAGATTGTCCTTATTCTCATCGTTAAGGAAAATGGTTCGAAGTAAATCCAGACCTTCGAGTTCCGCAAGTTTTTCGGGTGCATATTTTTCGATAAAACGCGCCCTACATTCATCTGCCTGTTCATCAAACATAGGGAACTCTTCTACTTTGCTTCTGAACCACTCAGGAGTGAATGCATCACCATAATTGTTTTGCGGTTCAGCTACAGCTTGATTATCAAAATTAGTAATATCATGTAGCTTTACTGGAGTGTTGGTTTGCTCCTTGAAGAAGCTATTATTCAAAGTGCTGAGGCTTTCTCCGTTGACCTCAATATTCTCCGGCTTCACAGAATACATATCATACTCAAGTTTTTCTTTACGCTTGAGCATTACCATGTAGCTGCCCGCATGGACTATCCGGCGATACTGAACATACTCTGGAGAATCCATATAGGTCATGGACATTTGGATTTGATCAGCAGCATTATTCCTTCTGCTTCTAACTATACTGACATGAACAAGCTGTTCGTCTTCTTGAAAAATGTCCGCATCTGGGTCAAGATATAAGACGTTCTCTTTGTGCAAATATACAGGAATTTGAGCAACGAAATATTTTTTAAGGCCCGGGTCCTCTTCCTCATACTCAACTTCAAAATAGCCATCTGCACGAATGTACGGGAACATATCCATTTGGTTTCCTGTAATCGCAATGTGAGATTGCTTCGTTGTTCTTCCCTTGTCGAGGGTATTGGATGCCTCCAATCTTTTGACTATCATTCCATCATAGTCTCCTTCTTTTAACGGGCTGCCAATCTCTGAAAGAACGGCATTTACAATTTTGAAAGCAGTACTAAAATCCATTTGAATCCTCCAGTGTTATAAGATACTGAACTCTATTTACAACATTCCTCGATGTGTCGTTTTACTACATTTGCAATTGCTCGTCCCAGCAGTGGTGGAACCGAGTTGCCGATTTGCATATACGTTTTGGTGTATGCCCCTCTGAAGAAATAGTCATCTGGGTATGACTGAACTCTCGCAGCCTCCCTCGGTGTTAATCCCCGTGCCTGGGTCGGATGAATGTACATATTACAATCAAACTTCATGTGAGCAGTTATTGTTTTACATACTTTATCTTCTTCAAGCTTAAAGTACTTGTCTTTGAAGATATTGCTTCTCCTCGTGTACGGCATAATGTCTGCAATCTTCGGATCATCGGATTTGTCTCCTTGATCGAGTCTTCCAAAAATCTCTATATCACGATCATTATTATACCTTGCTTTATGATTGCAAACGACTCCAATAGTCCTTCCTTCATTTATTGTATTGATGTAGTCATTAGTATAGCCAGTAGTGTTTGCTTCAATTTTTCTGCCCGACAACTCTGTATCAAGCTCTGTCGCATTACGTTGTCTGGATGCTTCAAGTGGCCTCAATCCAGCCAGCGCATCTTTAAGAACGTGTTTCACAGAATTTGCTGCTATTTCATCGATCTCTTCTATCAATGCATTATTGTCGATTCCCATTCGGTTACCAACATAAATAAGTCTCTCCCGGTTTTGCGGCACACCAAAGTCCTTTGCGTTGAAGACCTTGCACTCGACCGTATATCCTATTCTTTCAAAGTCCTCTTTGACTTGATCCGATACGCCCAACATTCCTTTAACATTTTCCATCACGAAGAACTTCGGTTGAAGCTTTTTCACGACCTCAATATAGTTTTTATACAGATAGTTCCTTGGATCATCAATTAGCCTTTGCCTGTTTGCAGTACTGAATCCTTGACAAGGTGGTCCTCCCACAACTACATCGACATCGGTGTTCCCCATCAGTTCTTCCAGGTCAGCCACCACTTCTCTAATATCACCCAGTATTATATGATCCCGTGGAGTTTCTGGATGATTGTGAGCATATGTATCAACACAGCACGGTTCAATATCATTTGCTAACCCCGCATAGAATCCCTCTTGTACAAAGCCCAACGAAAGACCCCCTGCTCCACAGAACAGGTCAACCATTGTTAAGTCGCGATTCGCATTATCCCGTCTGTATGTTATGTACGTATTACAGTATTTTCTGACAGGGCAGCTCTCACAACGCATGGATCCTTCCAACGAGCACACCGTCGATAACCTTTCGAATACCTTATGCAGACCCTCGGCCTCTGCTGCGTTTCTTATTGCAACGCCTCTTTCATCGAGATATTCTTCCCCAGTCTTTTTTGTAAATACGTCTATGCAATCATTAACCCGTGAGACGTTATCAGCATCTTCAATGCAGGCTATAAGAGTTGTTATCTCTTGTATATCTACTTCGTAGTTACTCGCCATTCCACTCACCTAAATCTTCTAACGTTTTTCTGATTGAGTCAGCAACAGCTCTTGCAACATTAACGGTTACTGCGTTGCCAAACTGTTTATACGCTTGTGCGTTTGAAACCGGAATGACGAAACTATCATCAAATCCCTGCAGTCTCGCGCACTCACGTGGAGTCAGTCTCCTCACACGTCCGTTTTGCGTAACGTAATTATCTTGACAGGCTCTATGCATCTTACCCATTGTGGCACAAAGCGGCCTTGCAATCTTTAAGTCAATTTCGGACTTGGCTTTATAACCACCTGTACCATCCGACAATATTGTTGGCAAAATGCGATCTGAAAGGAAATACTTATCTTCGACATCCGTCTCAAGCAAATCCTGCAATGTGCAATTAAGTTCCTGCCCTTCTGGGAACTGATACTCTGCATTTTCATTAGCGAAGCAGACAATATATGTTCTGTTCCTTGTTTGTGGCACTCCGTAATTCGCAGAGTTAAGTATTTCATCGAACACCTTATATCCCAGGTCGTTCTCCATAATATGTTTTATAGTTTTAAATGTCTTACCCTTATCATGTGTGCGTAGAGTCCTAACGTTCTCCAGCACGATGACTTTCGGTTTTTCATTTTTCTCGATCTTATATTTGATTATCTCCGCTATCCTAAAGAATAATGTTCCTCTTGCGTCCTCAAAGCCCAGTTCCGATCCCATCATACTGAATGGCTGGCAAGGAAACCCGCCAATCAAAACATCAAATTCTGGCAGTGACTCCAAAGGAATATCGTTTATATCTCCGAGAACAATCTCGGTGTCATAATTCGCTTCATATGTTTGGACAGCATACTTGTCAAAATCATTTGCCCAAACAATCTTATATCCGGCATCAACGAAACCTTGGTCAAGTCCTCCGATACCACTGAATAGTGATAATACTCTCATGCTTCAAACTCCTTAGTTATTTGTTATCCTTTAAATACTCTCTTATCCACATACCTATTTCCGTGGATGCTTTCTTTCCTTCAGAGCGAAGCTTTTCCATGAAGGCTGCCTTAATCTCCGGCTCAATAGAAACTTCTATCTTAGCGGTTTTCACTCTCCCGCACGGTCTCCCACAAGCCTTGTTCTCGCTACTCATTAGTAATATCCTCCTTGCAATACTGCAAAACATGGTTTTAACCCTGATAAAAACAGTATATCACCCCTTAAAGAATATATCAAGGCCGCTTTCCCCGAGAAAAATGTACATTTTTTCGGGATTTCCCTGCGAAAAGTATTGTGTTTCACAGGGGGTGTGATATAATACACATAGTTCCCCGAGATAACACCGTTATCTCGCAGGGAGCTCTATCTCGTTATACACAGTAGTGAAAGGAAAAACTTATGATAACAGTAACCCCTAAAAACCTGCTCGAATTCGTATCCGCATTCTTCATCTCAATCGGGTGTGACGTAAAAGAAGTCAAAGACTTCTTCACCGCCAGAAGATTTGAAGAAGGAATCGTACTAAATCTTCCGGCTGTATGCCTTCTGGATTCTAATAAACCATCGACTTCCAAAAGTAAACAGTCACACATACATGTTACATCAAAGAACTGTGCGTTTTTTTACCCAGCAAGCGTTCTCGCAGGTGTGACAGTCTCTACGGACTGGGAGAAGCAATACGTAATAATCTCAAGGGAGAATATCGACTACCTTCTTAAGGAACCACTCTCTGGTCATCTTCACACGGACAATAGCCATATGATGAAGAAGATAGAATGCAGAAAGACTCAAGAAAAACAAGTCCAACTCAGCAAAATCAGAGACGATGACAAGTTTTTCATCATGCTCCGTCAAGGGCTCTATGAAAATGATGTGCTTGTCTTTCTTAGGTACAGAGATTCAGATGTTCTGTTCGCAGCAGGTATCCCTCGTTCATTCTACGAAGGTAAATACGAGTTTGAGACCCATAAGTCCGGCTCGAGAGCCTTCAAGGGCAAGGTATTCCCTTCCCTTGAAAGTGAGGACGCCATCCCCGTTAATGCGGCACTGGAATCGCTTATCTCAGATGATAAAACAGACGAGGTCATCGAAGGAGAAGATACTATTGAGGATGCCATCTATCAAGACTTAGTTGATGCTGCAGAAGCAAGCTCCACTGCGTATACACCAGAGGAGTACGATGAATCTCGTGACAGCCGTAAAACAAAATCCGGCAATCGCCCCATAACGAACCCTGCTCTTGGAAAAGAAGCAATTCG
The DNA here is from genome assembly GCA_017940955.1 of Oribacterium sp. Next base: position 12,012 of record JAGAXP010000232.1, on the reverse strand, counting down.
TGACAACCATTACCATTGTGCGGTTGATCCGTCTCACGAAACATTTATCAAACCGGACGGAACAAGATATATGGAGGCTCACCATCTTATACCAATGAAGTGGCAGTCCCATTTCAAAAACAAGCTCGACACCAAGGGCAACATATCTCCGGTTTGTCCTGTTTGTCACAGGAAACTTCATCACGGACGATTATCTGATATTGAGCCTATGCTGGAAACGCTTTATAAAAAGCAGAAGTCCAATCTCTCACTATGTGGGATTGATGTCCCAGACCTCGACACCCTTAAGGATTATTACAAATAACAATCCTTTATCCCCTCGTCACAATCACTCATGACGAGGGGATTTTTCTTACTTCTCTTCGGGCATAGTAATTACTATCTTCCCTGGCTCACACTGCACATGATACTGCTGTCCAATCTCAAATCCGTACTCCTGGAGCCATTGCCCCTTCATCATGATAGTCGGAGTGCTCTTATAGTGATAGCCACTCATCCCGTAAACTTTCAGATCTCTTTCATTTTTCTGCATAGTTACCCCTTTCCTGCATTTCAAATGCATAAAATTGTTGTTGATGAAAACAGCGCCGGATGGCGCGTGATGGAGGCAGATAACTACCTCAACGATTGATAGAACTGTTCAACGATAGAAAAATAGCCTATCGTTGAATTGTTATGGTACCCCCGGTCGTAAATACGCACGGGTGGCAAAGAACCCTTTTGATACAGCGGATATCCGCCTTAGTGTGTCCGCAAGCCCTTGAAATATGTGCATTTCAGCGAGTATCGAGGTGCTTCGGATTATTTCGGTTAGCCGTAGCACTTGGATACAATTTGAAAAGGGGTGTTCGTATCATTCAACGATAAACACAGCACCCCTCAATGGTATGGACATATGTGCAAACCAGAATTTTCAGTTTTGGCTTCGAGTCAAGATTGCTCCAACTATAGTGCCTAAAATAGCGAATGGTGCAAGTCTGACAAATATCCATTCAAATGCGTGTATTGCCACTCCAACAACAGCGGTTTCCGGATCACTATAATCCCAGTTAAGATATGGGCTCCCTACCAAACCAATGATTATCAAAACTGCAACAATAACCAGACAAAGAATTATAAAAGTCCAATGGAGTGCTTTTCTTTTTGCTGCCCTTTGGCCTGCAAGTTGCGAATTAATGACTTCAAGTTTTTCCGATATAGCCTTTATGTCTTCAGGAGTATTCTCCTCAACCGTCTCGCCAAGCAGAACACTAACAGGAGCTTCAAGCACCTCCGAAATATCAATCAGCATCTCGGAATCAGGCACGGATAGCCCTCTTTCCCATTTTGATACTGTCTGCCTCACCACATTAAGTTCGACTGCAAGTTCCTCTTGGGATAACCCCTTTGATTTTCTGACTGCTTTGATGTTTTCATTTAGCATAATTGAAAACCTCCTTTCACAGTCACCTTACTACCTAAACACCGTTGCCTCAAGCAACGTCTGTTAACATCTTTGCAAACTGGAATTTGGCACTTATCATATTTCCCTCAATCGTGTTTTGGACGCCTGATTCCTTTATCTATTGCTCAGTGAATGAGTTTATATCTATCCGATGGATGTTGCTGATTTCTGAGTTTCCATCAAGATCTTCGTAAACGGTTATTACCATTAAATCCGGTGCAGTTTCATCGGAATCATAGTTTCCCCGGCAGAGTAGTGCATAGTTTGTTCCAGAAACAATTTGCTTACCGAGATATGCAAGTGGTGTCACATCGCTCCATTCCCAGTCAATGGTAGCGGTTGCTTTGTTATATGCTTTCTGAACATCTTTCGGGATGTCTTCTGTAACATCGGAATCAGGAACATTCCAGCCGCCGGACAGCTGTTCTTTGGATGCGGCACCTTCACCCTCGACATAATCTTCAAGAGAAAAATCGCTAAGTGAAGTCAATTCAGCGTTTCCTTCCAGATCTGCATAAATGATTGCTACCTTATACGTCCCTTCACGTTCATCAGATGTTGTTGCGCGGCATAAGATCATATGGTTACTTCCTGCAACCACCTGCGTACCGATATATGCGACCGGTTCAAGCGTATACTCTGATTCGCTCATTGTTGCCTTCTCGAACACTTTCTGGATGTCTTCCGGGAGAGATTGCTGGCTTGTGATGCCGTCAATTTCCCAGCCGCCGGATACAGCATTTGTTGATTCATTCTCTTCTCCACATGCGCTCATCACTGTAATCAGGCATATGGCCAATAATGCAGTCAATATTTTTCTCATGTATGCCTCCTGCTTTTTTTATCTCCACTTATATTGTTTAAAATCATCGTGAAGTGTTGCAATAAATAATAAAATCCCGATTTGTCTATTTCTTTCCTCGTGTCCATTTATAAATCTTCAGGCATCTCGGATGGTCTAAGTTATTGCGACCAAATACCCACCGAAGATCCTCAACTGTCATATTTCCCTCGTGCATGGTTCTCTTCTCTATGTCATCGGTTTCCCCCATCCATGTAGACCATAGCTCTATGGTGTCATTTCCCTTAATGGCAGCCTTCACATAGTTGAAGAGTTCTGTTTTCACATTATCGAAATCTCCAATCTGCACATTCACAATCGCCGGGAGATTTGTAAACGGCTCAGTATAGCCACTCGGTTCATCATCATATATTCCAAGCACGTGATCCTCATTTTGTATGATAATAACATGCCCATCTGCCTCTACTCCTATTTCAAGAGGATCCAATTTCTTATCTGCTGCTATAAAATCGTATTGACTCATTTTTCTCCTTCTATAAACAAGCACCCAGACCTACCGCTGCAGTCCTGGGTGGCTGTTACTCCACAAACATTCTAACATTATTATAATCCTATCTCAATATGATAAATGCCCTGACGGAGCACCCATCAGAGCATCTGTACCTCCTGTCCATTTCTGAAAACGAACCGGATATCTTCCTTTGTATATATGACCACGTGCTTCAGAAGCGTTCTCCATATAGTTTCATCGAACGTTTCAATCACACCCTCCTGTTTTTCGAAGTCCTTGATGAATCTCTTCATCGCCCGGAGTTTTCGTTGCACATCATCAATTTCTGCAGCACACCTGTCATGCTTCATACTTGCCCTCTCATAGCGTTTGACGAGGCTGTCGTACTTCTTCTCATAAGCATCCTGGTCCTGTGCAACCTGTGCATTGTTCTTTACGCACTTCTCTATGAGCCCAGCAACAACCTCCATCTCCTGCATTGCCTCTTCCTGCTCTGCCCGGAGCTTGTCGGTCGTATCCACGATTTCCATCATCTCCCTGGTGTTTTCGACAATCTCACTTCTGTTTTCTATCAGTCCGTTAACCGCTTTGACGAATCCTTCGGATATCTCCTGTTCGGTAACCGCCGGGGTTCTGCACTTTGTCCTCCCTGCGCATAGCGAGTTGCATCTAAATACATCTTTTCGCAATTTTTCATTGTTCGAATGCCAAACCTTGTGGCCATACCAACCTCCACACTCTCCGCAGACGAGCTTTGATGAGAACGGATTGACATTGCTGTATTCATTCCTTCTTTCATCTCTCCGCGTGATCTCATCCTGTACTTCATCAAATGTGTCTCTGTCAATGATGGCTTCGTGGTCATTTTCTACATAGTACATCGGGATTTCCCCTTCATTCTTCTTTGTCTCCTTTGTAAGAAAATCCACAGTGTATGACTTCTGCAGAAGAGCGTCCCCTTTGTATTTTTCATTCTGAAGAATGCTTTTGACCACCGACTGTCTCCATATCGTCTTCTTCGCCGGAGTCGGTATCTTCTTTTCAGTCAACCTGTCAGCAATCTGCTTGTATGACAGCCCCTCAAGGAACCATTTATATATGGCCTTGACCACCTTTGCCTCTTCCTTGTTTACGACCATCTTCCCATCCGGCCCTTTGTCATATCCGAGGAACTGACTGTAGCAAAGACTACCTCGTCCGTCAGCGAACCTCTTCCTGTGTCCCCATTTGACATTTTCGGAGATGTTTCTCGATTCCTCCTGGGCGATGGAGCTCATGATCGTAATAAGTAGCTCACCCTTTGTATCGAGTGTCCAGATATTCTCTTTCTCGAAGAATATCTCGATACCTCTTTCCTTCAGTTTTCTCACTGTTGTAAGACTGTCCACGGTGTTCCTTGCAAATCTGCTCACCGACTTGGTGATGATCAGGTCTATCTTTCCGTCAAGAGCATCAGAAACCATCTGGTTGAATCCATGCCTTCTTTTGGTGTTTGTAGCACTTATTCCGTCATCAGTATAGATCCCTGCAAACACCCAATCTTCATGAGCATTGATGTAGTTGGTATAATAATCGACCTGTGCATCATAACTTGTCTGCTGTTCCTCGTGATCTGTCGATACGCGGGCATACCCTGCTACCTTTCTCTTTTCGGTTATAGGAGCAGGGCTATTTGACAGTATCTTTTTTCTTGCCGGAATAATGGTTACGTTTGACATCTGCTATTTCCTTTCTCGTTCCATCATAGAGGAAGAACTCAAGTCCGTCCTCTTTCACTATTATCTTCTCCACAACATCTCTGAACTTATCTCCATCAAACTGCTCCCACTCGAGCACATCACAGGAATAAGCCCTCAGCTTGATCTCGGATATTCCTCGTCCTTTACATCCCTTACTGCCTTCCTGCTTATGTTTCCAGCATATCCAGGAATAGAACACTGTGCCTGTTTTCTTCCTGCTTGTCCTCCTCATGTAACGGCTGCCGCAGTCACTGCATACGAGCTTTCTTGAAAACGGATGCAATTCATAACACTCGGAGTTGCCAATCTCTCTCATATGCTCAAGCCGTTTCTGCACTGCCTGGAAAGTTTCCATGTCAATGATTGCCTCGTGAGCCTTTTCCGAATAATACTGCGGTCTCTCTCCCTTGTTCTTTTTCGACTTCTTAGTTATAGGATCCTGCGAGTAAGTCTTTTGGAGCAGGAGGTTTCCTGTATAGGTGATATTCTGCAAAATCTGACTTATACTTGTTTTCTCCCATTTGCCTCCACGAATACCCGGGATTCCTTCGTTTGTAAGAGCTCTGCAAATCTGCTGAAGCGAACTACCCGATTCATACATCTTGAATATCCGTCTTACCAGTTCTGCCTCTTCCGGGACCACGAGCAGCGTCTTCTCTTCGTCATACCATCTGTAGCCCAGGAATCTGCAGCACCCATTGAGCTGTCCTTTTTTAAAGTGTTTCTGAATCGTCCATCGGATATTCTCGCTCATAGCCTGTACCTCTTCCTGGGCATAGGATGCAAGAATAGTGAGCATCAGCTCTCCGTCTGTTGTGAGCGAGTCGATATTCTCTTTCTCGAACTTAACGGCCACTCCGTGCTTTTTCAGATGCCTGACTGCATCCAGAAGGTCTACAGTGTTCCTTGCAAACCTGCTTATCGATTTTGTGAGCACAATGTCTATCTTTCCCGCTTCGCAGTCTTCAATTAACTTCATAAAGCCCGGTCGTCTTTCTGCGCTTGTACCCGTGATGGCTTCGTCTGAATAGATGCCTGCAAACTCCCATTCTGAATTCTTCTGGATCAGGCTGTTATAATAGCTGATCTGCGCAGACATAGAATGCATTGTGCGTTCAGTGTTCTTTGAGACCCTGGCATAGGCTGCGACCTTTTTTCTTGTCATTGCCTTCGGTGCAGGAGCCTCAACTCTTGATATAGTAGTCATCTTCAAGCCTCCTTTCGTGTCTATACATCACTCTGAAGAAGGCTTAAGTCAACTCATTTTCGGCCATTAGTGTGCCTATTGCGGGACTGTATTTTTTGATGAAATGATCCTCTATCTTCTTATAATCCGTTTCATTTATAGCACCGCTTTTCAGCATCTCTTTTGCCACGCTCATAGTACCCTGATACAGAAGCTCGTCCGTGAATCTCTTACCGTCCATAACCGCCCCCGAATCTATAAGTCACATAACACTCATGGCTGCAGTACTTTCTTTTTACGTTTCCAAAGACAGTAAAATGTTTCCCGCAGTTCGGACAGATCATCTCACGGGCATTTTTCCGCTGCACGAGTTCCGGGTGTGCATTCCACCATGCCATTCGGCATTTGTCCGAGCAGAATTTCTTTTCCTTTCTTCCCGGAATCTGCCCTACTGGATTTCCGCACTGCAGGCAGACCTTTGTACCTGCCGGGATGCTGATGCCAGGATTGTCTTTCTGTCTTCTGCAGAACGACTTCACTGTGTTTATGGATAGTCCGAGTTTGTCTGCTATACGTTTGTATCCGAGTCCTTCACTGCGAAGGCTGATAATCTGTTTTCTCTGTTCATGTGTCATTTGAGATTCCTCCCTTCACCTTCCCTCGGACATCGAGAGGGTTCCGGAACGAAAAAATGACAAAAAAAATAAGCCTGCAAGGAAAAATCCTCACAGGCTCATAGCAAGTGTCATATTCTCTTTGCGTAATCAAGAGCAATCCATCCTGCCCCAGATTTCAGCTTGCCCCATCCTTTGTCAGAGCCTTTGCCGCTCTTTTCTTCTGTGATGGTGAACACTCCTTTTCCGGTGTATTTTCCAGTCTTCGCATAGTTCGTACCGGGACCTTTGCGGATGTTAAGATCCGAAACGGTGACCTCCACCTTATACGGCACTTTTGCCTTCGGAGAAGTCTTCTCTGTCTTCTTCTCTCCCGTTCCTCCAAGCTGTTTTGTGACTTCACTCGCCAGTTTGCCAAGCCTGGAATACAGCCAATTTCCTGGGCAAGACTTATTGGCAAACCATCTGTGTACAGTGAGCACCATCTCATCAGTCTTCGGATCATAGTTCAGAGCCTTTGACTTGTCTCCAAACCAGATGAGCTTCTTCTTTCCGTTCCTCTTGCAGATATCCACGCATAGCTTCACGAGTGTATTGTAGACCTTGCTGTTCATCGCATAAGGCTCTCTTGTGTCGGATGCACATTCTATGGTCACTGCCCTGTTGTCATTGGCAGCAGATGAGGTGCACCATGAACGGTTCTTCTCTTCCACATAGAGTCCAACACGACCATCCCTGTCAATGCCATAATTGCTGGATGCCTCTGTGGATGATCGTGCGAACCATGACCCCAGTCCCTCTGCAGTACACTGACCTACCACGCAGTGTGGTGAGATACGGTCAATACTATGTTTTCTTCTCCCCGAATGATTCGGAGACAGTTTCTTGTATGATACGAGTTTACTGTTTGTGTATGCCATTATTATCACCTTCCTTTTCATCACGGTCATGAAGCTGTTCAAGCACCGCCTTCAGCTGGCTTGGAATCGGAAGTCCCAGGTAAGCCGCATTCTCAACAAGGGAGAGCCCCTCATTTGAGATATAGAAAAAGATCACTGCTGTTCGCAGGATTCCGACTTCCCCAATCACATGCACATCGATGATGTTTGCGATTCCTACTAAAATAAAAATGAGCACCTTTCTGCAGATGCCCTTGAACCCAACTGCGCTGGACAGCTTCTTATCATGTACGGCACACATCACCCCGGATATGTAGTCGCAGACCGCAAATACTACAAGTGCTATCAAAAGACCGTCACACCCTCCTAAAAAATATCCAAGCCACCCGCCGACCCCGGCAAAAATGACCTGTACGACACCCCAAAATTCCTTCATGACAAATCCCTCCTTACATGACTTTCCAGTCCTCTTTGGACTTCGGCTCCTTCGGCCACAGATCCCTCATTGTGAGTAAAAAAAGAACCGCCCAGCCGAGCGGTACACCCAGGCATATGCCTGCGATAAACAGTATTAAATTCATCATCATTTCAATCGCCTCCTTAAGCTGTTCTCTTCCACATATAGACCGTAAGATACGGTGGCATGTTCTTTCCTTTAGCATCAACACCTGCACTTGCGGCCGTACCACTGACTGAATGTGTATGAGCACCGTTGCTTGCAGCGGTACCAGATACTGTATGGGTGTGCGCTCCGGCAGATGCAGTATTTCGTGTCTTTAGTTTCCTGCTTGTGCTCATGGTATATGCAGAGCTTGAACCGGAACCGTCACTCCAGATATTTCCCATACCGTGCGTGTGTCCACCATTGGATGCGGCAGTTCCGGACACCGTATGTGTGTGAGCACCATTAGATGCTGCTGTTCCGGATACGCTGTGAGTATGAGCAGGAAGTGATGCATCGGCGCTGCCTCCTGTGCCTCCTGCGGCATAACTATCTCCGGCTGATAACAGAAATCTGTCCTTTATCCGCTCCCAGGTGCCCCCGAACAAAGAAGTCGGTGATACGTTGTTCACCGACATGTATATACTTCCAACAGGGTAGATTAAATTAAAAATGCTGTCATACTCGTTATTCTTATTTCTACAGTATGGAATACCCTCTCTGCTGACCGCAAACGCATTAGAGCGTCCTGAACTTGATCCATTTCCAACTATGAATGCGCTCGTATCATCTGCAGCGTTAAACTCTCCACAAACCATCTGATTGCTGTTTGCAATGAGATTTTTTCCATGTGCAAAGGCAGCATATCCGTCAACTTCGCACCCTATGCCTCCTCCATATGCATAAGTACCATTTACATCGTTGTCATTTCCGAATGCAACAGAACCATCACCAACAGCCCAGACATCATCACCATGTGCAAAAGAAGACCGCCCCTTTGCTACCGAACAATATCCTCCGGAATGCGAGTAGTTCCCCCTGGCACTATTATGGTATCCTTCAACCACGCTGAAGGCTCCCATATTATTAGGTGAATCGTTCTGTCTTAATCCAAGAGTGTATGCCTTAGCCCTTATTGATCTTGTCTTGTAATGCACATAAATAGTTCCGGTTGGAGGAGTCTCAAAATAAATAGAATCTTTACGCTTTTCAACCGAATCATCGTCAATCACCGTTCCATTTACTCTTACCTTATATGAAGTATCAATCGCTTCATATTTTAGGTTGAACAGAAGCACCCTTCCATCACCAGTAAAGTAATCATCCACTTCAAGTTCACCATACTGGTCTCTTAAGTCTGAAATATAGAAGTATGAATTGCCTTCTTTATCAACGAGCTGCAAACTATGATAATCGAGTTTCTGATAATTCTGTGTGCCATCATCGTGTCCAAGAGTTATAACATCCTTATATCTGGCCACTGTCTTATTCTTATCATCGATGATATAAACACCATCGTTTGCGACAAGAACCTTCCACTTCGACTTGTCACTCATGACATAAAGACCATCATCGGTAAGAGCAAGATGCGTAGCAATATAGTTTGAGACGGCCTCATCAATAAACAGCTCGTAATACGATCCAAGGTCTTCATCTTTAGGCTCCAGTACTGCAGTATAGACATACGGAGCAGATTCACTTCTTGTGAAATAAACCTTCCCTTCCTTCACTGATGTATCTCGGGTCAGCTTGTACTCACCGTGCTCACTGATCCAGTTAAGAGTACCGACCACATCTTCAACGATACTTAGCTGATGAAGAGCATTATTTGCAGCATCTCCTGCCTCCTTTGCCGAAATCTTCGCTGAGTCTGCATCTGTCTTGGCTTCTTTTGCCAGCCCTCTCACCGATTCGGCTGTAGCCACTGCTTCAGCGGCCGCCTCGCCTGCAGTCTTTGCCGACTGCACAGCTGATTCTGCTGCGGCATTTGCCGTCCTCGCATACTGAGTGGCAAGAAGAGCCGTAGTATCGTCTGTAGGAGGCGCTGATGCATTTCCCATAAGCCACGCAGAACCACTGGACACTCTAACTTGAACTTTGTCACCTTCCTTTGCGTTTACTGTTTTCTTCACAGGGGTTTCATCGACTCCGCCCGGAATATGCACCCATACGGTAGACCCTTCCACCCTTGTGACTGTAGCCTGCGTATCATAGGCTTTTGTATCCTTTTTATTTGAGGACTTTATGACCTCTATCAGGTCCTTACTAATACTCATATTGCTTCAACCTCCTCACTTGTTTTTGCTGCAAAACCAAGTTCTATCTTCTGACTTGTGATACGAAAAACTCCGTCAAGTTCCTGCACGGGATAACGGAGCCTTATAAGATCTCCGACAATCACATCGGGGTTATATCTTCTGTCGTAGCTTGCAGTAAGACGAATCCTTTGAAGCTCACGGAGTCTTCTGACTGCATATTCGCTGATGGACTCCCCCGTATTAAGCTCGCAGGATGTTTCTTCTGCCCAGACCTCTCTTCCGCGGCACACCGTGGAAAGAGGACTGTCCGGAGAGTCATCACGGGCTACCGCAGACAGATCTTCCTTGACTGCCCTGAAAACATTCGGACAGCTGTACCAGTCATAATCGACCTTTATGGAAGGCTCGAGAACATCCTGGTCTATCGGATCAAACTGAGCCGATACATCAACAGGCTCCGGCTGAAGGAGCACTGTTCCGTCACCTGCTATCTTCATTCTCCAGCCGATGGCACTTAATACCTTGTCAGCCATTGAAAGTCTTGTCTCACCATCTTCTGCGATGATGGATGACTGAAGCCCCGGAGCTGATGTCTCTGCTATGACAGGAGCAGGAATGCATGAAAGAAGATCTCTCACGACCTGTGCTCCATTTGCTTCAGCAGGTACATAGTATCCACGGTCAAGAAGTACATCATCGGCAGCCTTCAGAACGGAATAGCACTCGAGACTGTTTGTTTCATAATATCCATCAATATCCCTTGATGGACTTGTCGCAAGCCCCGTAAAAAGAGGCACGTGCGATGACGTGCCTCCCTGCCTTGCATCAAGATATATTCTGATGTAGCGTTCTATCCCTTGAGGATATTCCTTGCAGTCGATGTCGGCTGAATCCCGAAGTCCGTCTGCCGACCTGCTTATGCTCCCTCCTGTTATCTCAAGACGCTCTGTTTCTCTCCAGCTTGAGGGGTCGATGAAGTATGCGTAGTAACTCGCACTGTATCCATTTTTCCAGTTCATTCATCACTCCTCCTCACTTATCCATTCTGCGTATGTCATTCCTTCCGGCTCCTGGGGATCTACCCTCGTAACGGTCAGACTGTAATCAGCACGAATCGTATCTTTGTCGTAGTTTCTGTCCTCTGAAACCTGTATGTCACAGGCAAAGCTCGAACCATCAACTGTACGGATATGACAAATGCCGGGATACATGGCAAGCCGTCTGAACTTACGCATAGTCTCCTGGTCTTTTATTGTCACAGTTGACCCTTTTAGACTTGCCGTCCTTCCGACTGCCTTGTTCCAATCGCCTGCGACAGAACCTCCGAGATATCTTGTCTCCTTGAAGTCCTTCTCCCAGGAGTTTGAATGCGTGACATCGTATATGAACTCTATTTGCTCTCCGTCAAAATCTATGAGGGAGGATATGAGATTCAAACAGTCACCATCCTCTGCTGTTATATCAAGCCATGCCAGTTCGTTATCTGCCGTGATGTAATCTCCGTCTGCAGTTCGGTACACTATCCTGTGTCCCCCGAACTCACCGATTGCAGGATACGGATCGACATAGACCGTACCAAAGCTGCCGCCGGAGACGATAAGTTCCGGTCTGTCAGCTGACAGCCTGTAGATGTCGCAGGTATCGCCTTCCATGAAACCTTCCGGCTGCTCCGGGGTAATAAAAGCGACCGTATCCGAAATGACGGCCGTTCCTCTCGGCATTACTGCCTGGTGCGCCCAGTGGACTTCAAACTCAAGCGAAGCTGTATCGCTCTGCCCCAGGCTGTCTTTTACTGTTGCAATAAGTCTGTAGCTTGCACCGTCATCGAGTATTCCCATGAGGTCTTCACGATTTATGGTGATGCCTGTCTCTCCTGTCTGTGAAAACAGTGCGACAGTCTCTCCTGCAAAACCATTGAAGTCTGTCTCATCCGGTCTGTCGATGTGGTAATCCTCGGCTCTTTCAATGACGAGCACTGTAGTGCCGCCGACCCCTGCTCCTGTTATCTTCACAGTAAACGGCATAGCAGTAAGAGAAAGGACCGACCTTGTGTTGTCATCAACAGTAATTTCCTGCTCGACAAGACTCGTGCTTTCAATGACCGCAGTAAGTGCATC
>JAGAXP010000231.1 GCA_017940955.1 Oribacterium sp. | reverse complement strand
CTAATTTCGTAGTCATGCGGAGTTAAGAATCATTGGAGGTGAACAGCCGTGCGCACAAAGATTATTTTAGCATGTACAGAATGTAAGCAGAGAAATTACTTCACGACTAAGGAAAAGAAGAACCATCCTGAGAGAATGGAAATTCGTAAGTATTGCAGATTCTGTAAACAGCACACGCTTCATAAGGAGACAAAGTAATGGACGAGAAGAAGAGTTCCGGTTTAGAGAGCTTCTTCAAGGGTCTCAGGACGGAATTTAACAAGATTATTTTCCCGAATAGACAGACCGTTATAAAGGAAACTACAGCTACTATCGTTGTAGGTTTGCTTATAGGAGTTGTTATCGCAGTTCTTGATCTCATCATGAAGACAGGACTTGGCTTTATACTTAAGTAAAGGGGATATCAATGTCAGAGACAAATTCTGCAGCTCGTTGGTATGTAGCTCATACCTATTCAGGCTACGAGAACAAGGTCAAGATGGATCTGGAAAAGACCATCGAAAACCGTGGTCTTCAGGATCTCATTCTTGAAGTCAGCGTTCCGATGCAGCCGGTCATTGAAATGAAGAACGGCGTTGAGAAGAAGACTGATAAGAAAATGTTCCCGGGCTATGTTCTCGTTAATATGGTCATGAATCAGGAAACCTGGTACGTTGTGAGAAATACACGTGGCGTCACCGGATTTGTTGGCCCGGGATCAGAGCCAACGCCTCTTTCAGAAGAGGAAATCATAAGCCTCGGCTATAGAAAGTCAGAAGTGCTTGTGGATTTCGCATTGGGAGATACAGTATCTGTTATTTCCGGAGCATGGAAGGATACAGTCGGTGTCATCAGCGAGATCAATGATCAGAAGAAGACCGTTACCATCTCAGTTGAGATGTTCGGCAGAGAAACTCCTGTAGAGTTATCCTACGGAGAAGTTCAGAAACTCAGATAACAAAGTATGGGAGGGTTAGCGAATAGTTCGTCTACCCCGCAATTACCACAAGGAGGTGCCATAATGGCAAAGAAGGTAGAAGGTTATATCAAGTTACAGATTCCAGCTGGTAAAGCAACACCGGCTCCACCAGTAGGTCCTGCTCTTGGACAGCATGGTGTAAATATCGTTGCATTCACAAAGGAGTTCAATGCAAGAACAGCTAACGAGGGTGATGTTATCATCCCTGTAGTTATCACTGTTTACGCTGACAGAAGCTTCAGCTTCATCACAAAGACTCCTCCTGCAGCAGTTCTTATCAAGAAGGCTTGTAAGATCCAAAAGGCATCAGGCCAGCCTAACAAGAACAAGGTTGCTACAATCAGTAAGGCTGATCTTCAGAAGATTGCAGAGACAAAGATGAAAGATCTTAATGCTGCATCACTTGAAGCTGCTATGTCTATGATCGCCGGAACATGCAGATCAATGGGCGTTGAAGTAGAGAAGTAATAGGGAGGTCAACTGATTATGAAAACAGGTAAGAGATATAATGCAGCTGCTCAGGGCGTAGACAGAGCTGTAAAGTACAGTGCAGTAGACGCTATCGAGCTTGTAAAGAAGAATGCAACAGCAAAATTCGACGAGACCGTTGAACTTCACATCAGAACCGGTTGTGACTCACGTCACGCTGATCAGCAGGTTCGTGGTTCCGTTGTACTTCCTGCCGGAACAGGTAAGAAGGTTAGAATCCTCGTATTTGCAAAGGGCGCTAAGGCTGATGAAGCTCAGGCAGCCGGTGCAGATTTCGTAGGAGCAGAGGAGCTTATTCCTAAGATCCAGGGTGGTTGGTTCGATTACGATGTTGTAATCGCTACACCTGATATGATGGGCGTTGTTGGACGTATCGGTCGTCTCCTCGGACCTAAGGGCTTAATGCCAAACCCTAAGACAGGTACTGTTACTATGGATGTAGCTAAGGCAATCGCTGATACTAAGGCCGGTAAGGTTGAGTATCGTCTTGACAAGGCTAACATCATCCACGTTCCTGTTGGAAAGGCATCTTTCGAGACAGCTAAGCTTCAGGAGAACCTTAGCGCACTTATGAGTGCTATCGTTAAGGCCAGACCTGCTACACTTAAGGGAACATACATGAAGTCAGCTACTCTGACATCTACAATGGGTCCCGGAGTTAAGCTTGATACTGTTCAGTTCGGTGCTTAATTAAAAAATACATATTAGTTATTGACAATCCGAATAACGGATGTTAATATACGCAACGTATTAACCCGAAGACAGCAGGTGGTACCGTAAAGTACCGTAAGACAGAACGCCTGCCGAGGAAAGATACAAACGATTTAGTTTGTTCAACCCCATGTCTTTTGGCATGGGGTTTTCCTTTTAGAAAGGTTTATACGAAATCTTATAAGGAGGAAAAACCGTAAAATGGCAAAGGTTGAAATTAAACAGCCAATCGTTGACGAGATCAAGGCACTTTTTGATGGTGCTGTAGCTGTTACTGCCGTTGATTACCTCGGACTTACTGTTGAGCAGGATACAATCCTTCGTAAGCAGTTAAGAGAGGCTGGTGTTCAGTACAAGGTTTACAAGAACACTCTTATCAAGAGAGCAGCAGAGGGTACAGATTTCGCTCAGCTTGATGACGTACTTGAGGGACCTACAGCTATTGCAGTATCAAAGGAAGATCCTGCAGCAGCAGCAAGAATCATCGCTAAGTTTGCTAAGACAGCTCCTAAGCTTGAGCTTAAGGCAGCAGTTGCTGAAGGCAAGCTTTATGACAAGAACGAGGTTCAGACTCTTGCAGCTATCCCTTCAAGAGAGGAGCTTCTCTCAAGACTTTGTGGTTCTCTTCAGAGTCCTATCGCAAACTTCGCACGCGTTATCAATCAGGTTGCAGAGAAGAGCGAGCCTGCAGCTTAATTATAAGCTTATGGCATCGTGAAGCGGCTTAAAGCTTCACATAGTAATCTAAAGATTACAAAAGCAATGTAAATTGCACAGTTTATAACAAAAATTCAATCAGTGCCCCGGGCACAAATTTCTAAATGGAGGAAATTAAAATGGCTAAGTTAACTACAGAAGAGTTTATCGCAGCTATCAAGGAGCTTTCTGTTGTAGAGCTTAATGACCTTGTAAAGGCTGTTGAGGAAGAGTTTGGTGTATCTGCTGCTGCAGGTGTTGTTGTTGCAGGTCCTGCTGCAGGTGCAGCTCCAGCTGAGGAGAAGACAGAGTTCGACGTTGAGCTTACAGAGGTAGGCGCAGAGAAGATCAAGGTTATCAAGGTTGTTCGTGAGGCAACTGGTCTTGGTCTTAAGGAAGCTAAGGAAGCTGTTGAGTCAGCTCCTAAGGTACTTAAGGAGCAGGCTCCTAAGGCAGAGGCTGAAGAGCTCAAGAAGAAGCTTGAGGAAGTTGGCGCTAAGGTTACTCTTAAGTAATTTAGAACCGATATATGAAAGCCACATGGGTCAAACCCATGTGGCTTTTTTGAATCTAAAAAACCACCCGAAAAGGGGTGGTTAATACATCACCTGTAATAATCAAGTAGTCTGGACAATTCGGTCTTTACAGTGGCTTTAAGGTCGATATTTTCAGGGTCTGTAGCCCAGCAGTACTCTATGCCGCGAAATGTGAAAAGCACGGAATTTGAAATCTCTTTACAGTTATGTTTGTCAGACAGCTCGTTAACGGCAATTGCGTCATTGACCATTTTTTCGAGTGTTGTCTCGAGAGCAGAGGATCTGGTTCTCATTGCGGTCCGGCCCAGCATTCTGATGGCGGTAAGTTCCGGTCCGTCATAGTAAATGAGATCTGCCATAAGATCCACAAAAAGGGACAGTATCCTGTCTTTACTTGACGGGAATGAAAGATCATTGTACTTGTCCTTTATGATATCTTCATTCTTTTCGGAACGGTCGATAAGGATATCTTCTTTATTTTTGAAGTGATAATACAGGGCGCCCGTTGTCATTTTGAGTTCAGCGGCGATCTGTCGGACGCTGACATTATCATAGCCATGTTTTTTAAAGAGCTCAAAGGCTTTATCTGATATCTTTTCCTTGGTTGTTTTTCTAAATGAGGAATAAGCAGTGGACATGAGGACCTCCCGGATGATCAATGAATCCTCAGATGCAGTTTTGTACAGTGCATTGGGGACTGGGTATATTTTAAACTATATTTTACCTATATAACAATAAAACATTCATGAATCGAGTAGGGAAAATATACCCTGCCGGATTTCACGCTGAACGGCACATGTGCTTTTGTATAAACATAACACACGCGTGACGGTTATATCGCAAAAAAATAAGAGGCTTATCAGCCTCTTACACTCCCTATACCACAGTGTATCAGAAACAGTATCAGATCAAAAATTACTATGGTGGAACCAACCGGTGTGGAAGCCAGTATGGAAACCAGGATTCCGGTTACTGCACCAAAGATTGAAAGTACCGCTGAATATATGATAACACCTCTGAAGCTTTGGAACACTCTCATTGCGGAAAGCACCGGGAACACCAGAAGGGCAGTTATCAGTAGGGATCCCACCAGGTTCATGGCAAGCACGATGACCATGGCGGTGATGACAGCTATCAGGGTTTGATAAGCAGCTGTGTTGATTCCGGACGCTTTGGCAAAGCTTTCGTCGAAGGTAACCATAAAGATACGGTTATAAAAAAGTACAAATACCAGCACAGTTATGACTGAAAGCACAACACATAAGGTGACCTGTTCTCCCGTAAGAGTCAGGATGGAGGTGGAACCGAACAGGGTGGTACACACATCGCCGGAGATATTGGCGGAGGTGGAAAAGGTATTCATAAGGAGATAACCGATCGCAAGGGCTCCCACGGAGTAAATGGCTATGGCCGAGTCTCCGGTAAGCTTCTTGTTCTTTCCGCCGCATAAGAGTAAAACTGCGGTAAGGATAGTGACAGGAAGTATGATCACCATCTGGTTCGTCACCTTAAGTACTGAGGCTACTGCCAGGGCTCCGAAGGCCACGTGGGAAAGTCCGTCTCCGATGTAGGAAAAGCGCCTCAGCACCAGTATGACCCCGAGAAGAGAGGAGCAAAGGGCGGTCAGCACCGCGACTATGAGGGCGTATTTTACAAAGGGGAATCCCATGTAGTATTGTAGTTTAGTTATCCATTCCATCGGATTCCTCCTTGTTTAACTTGATGTAATTCTTGCTTTCCAGGTATGCATCTCTCTCAAGGAAGAGACTGCTGTCCTTGGTTACGTGTAAAACGTGGGACGCGTACTGAAGGGCATTGAGATCGTGGGTTACCATGAGGATCGAGGTGCCGTTAGCATTAAGCTCGGATATAAGCTGGTAGAGCTCATCCGTTGCGGAAGGATCCAGGCCGCTGATGGGCTCGTCCAGAACCAGGAGCTTGTCGGTGGCACAAAGGGCTCTGGCCAGGAGTACCCGCTGCTGCTGACCGCCTGAAAGCTGGCGGTAGCTTTGTGATGCAAGATCACTTATATGGAGCTGCTCCATCATTGCCTCTGCTGTCTGTTTCTGTTCCTTACTATAGAAAAAGCCGAAACCCTTTGTGATGGTTCCGGAAAGAACAATTTCACGAACTGTGGCCGGGAAATCGCGCTGTACTAATGTTTGCTGCGGAAGGTAGCCGATCTCTCTGGGGGTAAGTCCGTCACCGAGAGTTATGGAGCCTTCACAGGCGCTCTGCAGGTGGAGAATGGTTTTCATAAGGGTACTCTTGCCCGCACCGTTTTCTCCCACAACGCAGATGTAATCACCTTTATTGATCTCGAAATTGATCTCTTTTGCAACTATATAGGGACTGTAGCCTACGGCCAGGTCCTTACATGTAATATATGCCATTGATGCCTCCGGGGTGCAAAGGTCAGCCCTTCCGGATAAGGGCTGACTCAGTAAAAATACATTATAGAGCCGATTAGATTGACATCTATTGCCGGATATTACGACTGAAAAACAGCGTTAATAGATGAGAATGAAAAGAGACTCCGAACAAATTATGGTAATGTTCCAAAAACCGGATTCCGGATGATCAGGAACCTATGCCTAATGCTATCTTTAATGTCTTCAGATTCTCCTCCATGGCTCCGAGGTAGGTCTTTCCGCCATTTATGGCTTCCTGAGATACCGACTGGATTGAATCCATAACAAGGATCTGCTGATTCTTTGATTTAGTGTTATTAAGGATGGTCTTTGCCACCTTCTGATCACCATTCTCGATGGTGAGGATGGCAGGTACCTGCAGCTCATCCACCTTGTTTGTAAGGAAGGAGATGGTTTCAAAGCTTGCTTCCGTTTCAGCTGAGCAGCCTACAAAGGCAGCATAGTAATCGAGGCTGTAATCGTCCACAAGGTAACGGAAGGGGAAACGGTCACCGAAGATGATGGTCTTTACAGGAGCAGCTTCGATAGCTGTTTCATATTCATGATCAAGCTCCTTAAGCTCTGCTACATAGTTATCGCAGTTTGCTTTAACTGTAGCTGCAGATTCCGGTGCCAATGTTCCAAGCCGGTCAGCAATCATTTCAGTAAGGGCTTCCGCATTTCTGAGGGAAAGCCATACGTGCTCGTCGTACTCGACTTCGTCCTCTTCGTGATGGTGATCCTCAGAATCCTGAACATGCGCCGTGTCATCGTGGTCATGATCCTGGGAATCCTGAACATGCGCCGTGTCATCGTGGTCATGATCCTGGGAATCCTGAACATGCGCCGTGTCATCGTGATCATGATGCTCGGAATCCTGAACATGCGCCTTGTCAATGTGGTTATGATCCCCGGTATCCTGATCATGTTCTTCGGCTTCGTGGTTTCCGATCTCGTGATCATCGTGGTCATGATCCTCTGAGTCGTGATCATGGTCATCTTCCTGCATGCCTTCTTTAAGCTCTTCTTCCTTAACGCGGCTGCCGAGAGCATCCAGCATACTTATGGAAATGAGGTCCGGGTTTACGGCATTTTTAAGGGCACCCTCCACCCAGGAGTCGGACTCTCCTCCTATATATATGAAAAGATCTGAAGAACCTATAGTTGCGATGTCTATAGCGCTTGGCTGATAGCTGTGAAGATCAGCTCCTGTATTCTGGAGGTAAGTGATCTCAAATTCATCGTCCAGGCCCTTTGTGAGCTGACATACCCAGTCGTACTGTGGGAAGCTGGTGCAGACAACCGAAACCTTACCGGTTGAGGCACCTCCGGGCTGTGAACTGTTTGATATCTCCGGGACAGAATTCTGGGCGCAGCCTGCAAGGACTGAGACTGTAATGACAAAAGAAATAATTCCTGAGAGCATATTTTTCTTCATAATAACTCCTCCTCATCTATAAATGTTTGTTTTCAGCCATTTATATCTGACACACAGATGTCAATCTAACAGGCTCATCCATTAATGCTTTTTTTGAGCCTTAATATCTGACACATTGAGGCACATCTAATCGGCTAATCCATCAATGATGAAATACGTTAAGCTCCTTTTCTGCAATCCTCACATAAACCGCAAATAGTTGTCATGTCGGCCTGTATGGTGAAGTTGTATTTCTTCATCATGTGTTCAAAAAACATTTCGCAGGTATCGTGCTCCAGGTGAAGGATTTTGCCGCAGTTCCTGCATCTTGCGTGTAAATGATTATGGCAGTCGATATGCTCCGAAACAAACTGGTAGAAAACAGAATCGGATTCCTGCCCCTTTGTCTTAAGGAGCATACCTTCCGAGGCCATCTTCTCAAGGTTTCTGTATATGGTAGCGGTATTGATATTAACATTCTGTTCTTTTGCGTAATCCACTACCTGCTTTGCGCTGAAGGCAGATTCCTGATGCTCTCTGGCATAGTTTTCAACCAGATAACTTCCTTTTGAATGATAATGACGCTGCATAAAAAGGTCCTTTTCAATAATAAACAACAAATTGCAAATCAATTGCAAATTTCCGACTTGCGCTATAATAACCTTATAGAAAGCCAATGTCAATACTTTTGCAAATGATTTGCAAATTTTAGGCATATAAGAGGTAACAGTTCAGTCGGTGGGCCAGGGGGACGGGGTTGGTGGACTAGCGACTGAACTGTTGCATATAAGATATGTAAATATAGTTCTTTAAAAATTCATAATTTAGGTATACAATGGGAAAACTATAAAGAACAACGGAAGCATTGGCATACAATTGAACTGTCATGCCTTCCCAAACAGGCAGCCTTCAGAACACTGTTTTCTAATATGTAAAAAAAGGTTTATGAGCAGTTTTGAGTATTTAAAAGAATTATTTACGACATCACCGGATGCCGATGTACAGAGAAGGGCGGATGATGAAAACGCCATCATAATGAGGTATATGACATTTGCTTTTGCTATAGCTGAGCTGATTGCGGTTGCCATATTTCTTTTTATGGGAAACGGACATTACAATAGCAACTACAGCGTCAAACAGGCTGCTATTGGTTTTCTGATTAATTTTTGGTATTGCATTATTGTGCGATTTGTAAGGTTATTCAGACGGAACAGGACCTACAGAAAGATACTTAATGCGATATATTTTGTTGCTCTTATCATATGGAGCATCCTGATTTCCGTATATCATTATAAGATCGGGATGCAGGCAAACATTTTTTATCTGGTTATGGTGGGGATTTCCTGCATTGTGACCTTGCCTCCGACATTTGCCACTGTCCTGATACTGTTTTCCTTTCAGGGATTTTACTGGCTTGCATATCTTTATGACGGAGCCGAAAATATCATGGTTGTGAACTTTTTCGCCCTTGCCTTTATGTGTGTGACGGGCTCGGTAATGAGATATAAGATAAAGGTAAGGTCTTTAACCCAGATGATAGAGCTTGAACGAATCAATGCGGTGCTTGGAAAGGAAGCAAGGGAAGACAAGATTACGGGGCTCCGCAACAGATTTGGTTTGACTGATGACTGTGAAAAGCTTGTAGGACATGAAATATGCATCCTGATGATAGACATTGACCATTTTAAGAAGTTTAATGACACTTATGGACATATGGTGGGAGACAGGGTGCTGATAGATATTGCCAATGCTTTGAAGGAGGCATTTTCACCGGGCTTAGGGTATCGTTTCGGCGGAGATGAGCTGATGGTCATTCTTAAGGATCTGAGCGAGG
>JAGAXP010000230.1 GCA_017940955.1 Oribacterium sp. | reverse complement strand
TCATAGAAGCTCTTGATCCAACGAAGGTATACTCTGAACTCTTCCTCGTTGATTGAGTAGTCGTCATTAAGTGGTACTGATACTGCAGGGAATATTGTCTTGAAATTCTTAACCTTAGCCATGATTGTTTTTCTCCTTATTTTTACACGAATATGATAGTGAATTTAATCTTTAACTGCATCAGCAAGGCGCCTTTGCCGTCTGCAATCGTTTGTTTTGTTATGTGATATTTATATCATCCGTGAAAAACTTATGCAATATTTTCGGCTTTGACTGCAATTTGTTGCATATAGGCTGCAATAAATTGTACGTATTGTAGCTTTTATCCAGTTTTGTGTAGCTGTAATTGTGCATATTTATATGTTCGTTTGAGGATAGATTTGTGCATATTTTTATCTTATATTTCAATTGCAATCGTTTGTATACTCTAGTATCATTGTATTTAATATATTTGTTTATTTACAAATAACCCATCATATCTGTCATCCTTATGTCAGAAGCAATCGATTGGAAATATACATTTATATATGAGGTAATCAGTATGGCCACCCTTAAAGATGTTGCGGCTCTGGCGCACGTTGATGTTTCAACTGTTTCAAGAGCCCTTAATAACAGTTCATATGTCCATCCGGACACCAAAGCCAGAGTCATGGCTGCTGTAAAGGAGCTTAGCTACAAACCAAATGTTCTGGCAAGAGGCTTAAGACACGGAAAACTCAATACCATAGCTATAGTCATTCCCAAGATCAACTACTCCATTTTTTCACATGTCGCCTTCGGAGTAGAAAAAGAAGCCCAGGCAAAGGGTTACGCTGTCATAATGGTAAATACCGGAAATGACGGTGTAATAGAAAAAGAAAGTCTTAACAAATTAAGAAACAGTTTTATTGATGGCATGATCATCGCATCTACCGGGAGCAACAAGCGTCTGATAAGGGACATCAATACAGAAATTCCCGTTGTACAGTTTGTCAGATGCTTTGACCCCAACATAAGCTGCGTTGATGTCAACTACACTGAAATAGGATACAAAGCTGTATATCATCTATATGAAAAAGGCTGCAGGAGAATCGCCATAATCAACGCTTCCATTCCTCTTGCTCCATATATGGAAAGATACACAGGATACAAACGTGCCCTTTCAGAATTAGGTCTTGAGGAAATAGCCATTTCCAAAGAGTCCTTATTGCAGGATATTTTTTATGGTTATGAATGCACCTTAGATCTTTTAGATAAATATGATGATATTGATGCTGTTCTGATGGCAGGTGACGCCCAGGCCATGGGTGCTTTAAGAGCCTTGAAAGAGCGTAAGATTTCCGTGCCTGAACAAATCAAGGTTATGAGTATGACAGGAACCGAAGTAGGAAGTATGCTGGAAACCTCACTTACCTCCTTCGAACTTCCGGAAGAAGAGATCGGCTCTCAGGCAGCCCTGATGCTCATCAGAGCCATAGAGGCTCCCAAAGACCAAAAGCCTTCCGTCCAGCATCTCACTCTTTCCGCCAGACTGGAGGAAAGGGAGTCAACCATGTAAGGCCGGTTCTATATCAACTGCATGCCGGGGGTCCGAATCATTTTGAATTACAATCACCGGGGAGGGTTTTCTCCGGCGAGAACAGTCCCCGATGGATAATATCTTGATATTTTTCACACAACTCATATCATCAGACAGACAAAACAAGGGGAACCTTCTTTGGCCGAAGGTTCCCTTTGTATATTTCCTGTTTTCACTTTATTTCGGCTTAAGTCTTTCTCTTAGTTCTTTCAATCAGATCATCCAATCAGTTCTTCCTCTTTGAAGCAAAACGTACAACAAATTTTTCGTCCTTTGCGTCAAGCGTACACTTTCCGCCCTTCTTCAATCTTCCAAAAAGAATCTCATCCACCAGAAGGGTCTTAACTTCATTTCCTATAACCCGGTCAATCTCTCTCGCACCGTACTCCCTGCTTATTCCTTTTTTCTTCAGGAGTTGAACAGCTTCTTCTGTATAGCTAAGTTCAACCTTCTTCGCCTTAAGCATTAAACCAAGTTCGGAAAGCTTCCTTCCGGCTATAAGTTCTGCCATGGTCTCATCCATGCTGTTAAACACCACTATCCGGCTCAGTCTGTTACGGAATTCCGGCTGAAATGTCTTCTTAACCTCTTCCATGAGAGTATCTTTGGTACCGTCCTTCGCAAGGAAGCCAATGCCTGCCTTACCGAGTCTTGTGGCTCCGGCGTTGGAGGTCATGATTATGATGACATTTCTGAAATCTGCCTTTCTTCCCTGGTTATCAGTCAATGTGGCATAGTCCATGACCTGAAGGAGAATATTAAATACATCGGGATGAGCCTTTTCGATCTCATCCAGCAGCAATACACAATTCGGATTTTTACGGATCTCCTCTGTCAAAAGTCCGCCCTCTTCATATCCCACATAACCTGCGGGAGCACCCACCAGCTTTGCCACGGAATGCTTCTCCTCATATTCACTCATATCGAATCGAACAAGGGAGATGCCCAGCTCCTTTGCAAGCGTCTTTGCTATTTCAGTCTTTCCGACACCGGTAGGACCTACGAAAAGAAGACTGGCCAGGGGCTTGGTCTCTTCAATCATGCCGGCTTTTGAAAATTTGACGGCATTAACCACCTGTTTAATAGCCTCACTCTGACCGTAAACCTGCGACAGAATCCTGTCTTCCAAAGTTGCGAGACTTGAAAGCTCATCGGTTTCGGCAGCCTTTATGGGGACTCTGCAGATTTTTGTGAGAACTTCATTTATAAGTTCCTTTCCAACGGATTGTCTTTTCTGCTCCAAAGGATGGATCTTTCTGTAGGCTCCAGCTTCATCGATAAGGTCTATGGCCTTATCCGGAAGGAATCTTTCATTGATGTATCGTGCGCTCATTCTGACCGCATATTCAAGCACACCCTTTCCGTAAACCACCCCATGAAACTTCTCGTATTTTGCTCTCAGTCCTTCAAGTATCTTTATGGACTCTTCTATACCGGGCTCTCTGATCTCCACATTTTGAAATCTCCTTACCAGGCTCCTGCTTTTCTCAAAATGCTTTTTGTATTCTTCAAATGTAGTGGCTCCGATAAAGCGTATCTTCCCTGCTGCAAGGTACGGCTTCAGGATATTGGCCGCATCAAAGCTGCCCTCACCTGTGGCACCGGCTCCTAAAAGATTATGTATCTCATCGATATAAATGATGGGATTATCTTCCTTTTCTATTCGGGAAAGTATTTTTTTAAGGCGCTTTTCGAAATCTCCGCGATACTTGGTTCCCGCAAGGAGACTTCCGAGATCCAATGAATATATTCTCGCACCCTTTAATGGGGCCGGAACATTATCCTGATTTATACGTTCGGCAAGTCCGTAGGTGATGGCAGTCTTGCCGACTCCCGGTTCTCCCACATGGAGAGGATTGTTCTTGTCTTTTCTGCAGAGGATCTGAATGGTTCTCTCCAGCTCCTCTTCTCTTCCTATGAGCGGATTCACATTCTGAAGCATGTCATTTATGCAAGGTGCAAAGTCAGACAAAGGTTCTTCTTCCCGCTTCTCTCCCGAGCTTACATTCTCCCCGGGTATCAAAGGTTCATCCTCGTCTTCATAGACAGAAAGAAGCTCCTCCAGAAGGGAGGCTTCGTCAATTCCCTGCCTGTTCATGTAATATGCGGCATAGCTCTCTTTTAGATTAAAAATGGCATGCAGAAAATGACTGAGCTCCACTACTGACCTGCCACTGTTTACTGCCTGATTATGGGCTATTGTAAATGCCATCTCCATACCGGCCGACATTTCAGGTCCGCCTTTTTCTTTCTTATCCACGAAGCCTTCAAGATAGTTTACCAGATCCTGTTCCAGTTCCTTTACATCTCCCCCGCAATTTCCGAAAGCAAGTCTGAAATCATCATGAGAACATATCTCCAGAAGCACCAGTTCGGGAGTGACATATTCATAATGCATCTTTATGGCTGTTGTATAGGAGTTGTTTATAATTGCCGCAAGCTCTTCCGTTACATTCATCGAAATATCCTTTCATAGGTAAATAAGCTGTACAGTTCTTTAATTCCTGCCTTATTACTTACCTGAATCATTTTGTCCGGGGTCTATAAAAATCCCAAATGTATATAAATTAAATCACTCACGCTTCCTCAACTGTCATCTTGAAGGGAAAACCGGCACTCTTTGCACGTATTTTGGCAGCATTGACCTTTGACACCGCTATATCATACGGATAACAGCCGACAACTGCTTTGCCTCCCTTATGAACAGTCATCATAAGAGACTCTGCTTCTATCTCGTTCTTGTTAAATATCTCCAAAAGAATCCCAACCACAAATTCCATCGTGGTGAAGTCATCGTTATGCATGATCACATTATATTTCCTTGGTTCACGAAGTTTGATATTTGTTCTTTCCTGTACCGCTCCCTGTGTAGCCATTTAACCACCTTCTCCATCATTATAGTTTATTCTGATTTCTGTATCTGACATATGCCCCGAAGGACTTTGCCATAGCTTCATAACTTTATAATACTCATATTATTATATAACAAAAACCACGGGACATGAATTCACATATCCCGTGGTTCTTTATGGATAAATCTGGATAACTTAAGAGATTAAGCAAACTTAGACATATCAACCTTCTCAAGACCGCTGTTCTTGATACCCTGAGCGATCCAATCCTTCTCTTCCTGGTTAAGAGGAAGTACAGGCTTTCTCATAAGGCCGCTCTTGAAGATACCTCTCTGTACGAGTGTCTCCTTAAGTCTTGCATGTGCCTCACCTGATGGCTGTCCGCCGCCATAGATTGCCTGGCTGATGTGATAGATTCTGTCGCTCCAGTCCTGAGCCTCCTTAAGTGTGTGCTTGTCAGGGTTAGCGAATACTTCTCTTGCAGGGCAGATAAGCTCAGGT
>JAGAXP010000229.1 GCA_017940955.1 Oribacterium sp. | reverse complement strand
GTGAAATTAGTCATATGGTCGCGAAAAGAGAAAAAGGTGGAAAGAGTAAAACTATGATAGAAAAGAAAATAGAGAAGATGCTGAAATACAAGGGATTATTTACTTAGATAATAATTATGGGGATAAAAATTCACATAATAGGGGAATCTAAGCGAAAAAATGTGGAAATCCGGCGATTTAATTCGTTTCAAGAAGAGTTTTTTCGAAAATTAACCAGAAAAACCGCATAAAATAAATGGATAAAAAGGGTAAAATTGTGGATAAAAAAATTAACAGAAAATAAAGAAAGTATAAACTCAACAGGGGAATGTGCCCTTTTATCATTAAAAAATTAAGAGGGAAGAATTTGATATATCAAATTCTTCCCTCTTAAAAATTTTTAACCCTTCATGCACTGAATAGCTTCCTTGGCAAGAGGTGAACGGACGCTGGAACCGGAATCGAACTGGATGATGGCACAAAGAGGTGAACCCTTCATGTGTTCCGCAGCATAAACAAGACCATTGTTACGTTTATCAAGAGTAGGCACGTCAATCTGACTCGGGTCACCGGCGATAACAAGCTTTGTACCGATGCCGGCACGGGTTATAACATCACGGATCATGGTGCGGGAAGCATTCTGAGCCTCATCACAAATCATATAAGTATTCATAAGCGAGCGGCCGCGTATGAAATTGAGACCGCAAACCTCGATAACACCGTCATCAAACATGTCCTGCATCTGAGTCTGAACCTGCTGATGATCCTCCATATCACGGCTGTTTCCTGAAAGCAGTACCTCAATGTTGTCGTAAAAGCTCTGGTATAGATTGAAAAGTTTATCGTTAAGATCACCCGGCAGATATCCGATATCCTCGAAGCTCTGGGCTGTAGGCCTTGATATCAGAAGCTTAATGTACTCGCTGTCGCTTCTTCTCTGGGTCTGGTAGGTTCCGTCAAGACCGGCGGCAAGAGAAAGGAAGGTCTTGGCACAGCCGGCAGGTCCCAAAAGAATAACAAGAGGAATCTCCTCAGCCGGAGCAGTAAGAGCCCACATTGCGTACTTCTGCATGGCATTTTTGGGCTTAATGCCTCCGAACAGAGTTTGTTCTTTAATAAGATTAAGCTTTCCATTACGGAAAACAGAAAGTGCCGACTGCTTTCCTGCGTGAAGAGTTACGAATTCATTGGCAAGAAGTGTATCCGAAATATCCTCGGGAAGGATCAGAGATTTGTCGGAATATAAGGAGTTAATGTACTCGGTCGGTACGTCCAGATCGATATGACCGGTGTAACCGCTGGTTTTTATAATGCTGTTCTTATAGCCTTCCACCTTTACTCCGCAGATGGTGGCATTGATACGCATGGAAATATCATTGGTAACAAGGATGACCGGAGTGCGCTTGGAGTTTCGCATGATGTGAATGCAGCTGGAAATGATACGGTTATCGGGAACCTCCAGTGAAAAGCCCTCCGGAAGGTACTCGCTCTTGACTCCGTCCGGCTCGATAGACAGCTTTCCGCCGTTAGGAAGCTTGATTCCCTTCAGAAGATCACCCTGCATACGAAGTTCGTCCAGAATCCTGCAGCATTCGCGGGCATTGTAACCTGTTTCGCCGCCGACGGTCTTCTTTTTGTCAAGCTCCTGAAGAGTTGTTCCGCAAAGAATCACGTGGTTGTCCGCAAATCCGTCCACCATGGAGTGAGGATTCTCGAGCAAAATGTTCGTGTCCAGTAAAAACTTCTTGATCATATGTCACCTCCGATATCTACTATATCTTGGGATTTGTAATACCTATATTATACAACTTATTGTGCCTGATTTATAGAATATTTATAAAATTCAGTTTACGATTTTAATTGTTTCTTTAAAAGTTCATTGACCGGAAACGTCTCAGGTGTTACGTTCATGAAGTAGCTATCAGAAGCATGGAAGCAGCCGGAATAAGCGAGGCATTATGAAAGAAAACAAGCTCTATACATTAGTAACAGAAAACACGGTAACAGTATTTTGGTATAAGCCACTGGATGCAGCAGATTTTGTCAGATATAAAGTTTATCTGGATGGAGATCTTCGTGGGGAAACGGATAGGACACATTTCACGGTAGATAAGCTTAAACCCAATCATAAATACAAGATAAAGGTTGAGTATATTACAGATAAAAAACAGGGTAAATATCAAAAAATAGACAAGATAAGCTTTGTAACCAATAAGGAAAAGAAGATCATCAATGTAACTAAAGCTCCCTTCAATGCTGTCGGTGACGGTGAGACCATGAATACCAAAGCACTTCAGATGGCCATTGATGCAGCAGACGAAAAGGCCCGGATTTATATACCCGAGGGTGTATATATGACAGGAGCCCTGCATCTTCACAGCAATATGGAGATATATCTTGAAAATGGAGCAGTGATCAGAGGGACTGATAACCCAAGGGATTATCTTCCGAAGATCCCCAGCAGATTCGAGGGTATCGAAATGTTCTGTTACTCAAGCCTTATAAACATGGGAACCATGGATCACAGCTCAGATACAAACTGTGAAAATGTACTGATATTCGGTGAAGGGACTATAGAAAGCGGCGGAAAAGCCCTTGCGGAAAATGTTATTAATGAAGAGAAGAAAAGTCTGAATCTGGAAAATGTAAATTTGGACGAATATGAGAAAGCAGAGACATTGCCGGGAAGAGCAAGACCCAGGCTTATAAACATTTCAAATTCAAAAAATGTAAGAATTTCAGGGCTTAAACTAAAGAACGGAGCCTCCTGGAATGTACATATGATCTACAGTGAGAATGTTGTAACCGATAACTGTGAATTCTACTCAAAGGATGTCTGGAACGGTGACGGCTGGGATCCGGATTCAAGCCGAGACTCTGTGATTTTTGGCTGCAGGTTTTATACCGGAGATGATGCAATAGCCATTAAATCCGGAAAAAATCCTGAAGGAAATATCATTAATATTCCAACCAGGAACATCAGCATTTTTGACTGCATAAGTGAATTTGGACACGGCATCATCATCGGATCGGAAATGTCCGGCGGAATAGAAAATATCGAAATCTGGGATTGTGATATCACTAACAGCTCAAGTGGCTTTGAAATAAAAACAACAAGAAAAAGAGGAGGCTATGTAAAGAATATCAGTGTAAGAGATTCTGGCTTTTCACGAATTCTTATCCATGGCGTCGGATATAACGATGACGGTGAACCGGCAGCTTCCGATCCGAAAATAAGTGACTGTCATTTTAATAATGTAAACATTATCGGCAAGTATCTCGATGAAGAGGATAAGAGGATAGGCTGTAACGCAATAGAAATCGAAGGATTCAGTGATATGAAGGGAGTAATGAGTGACATTTATTTTGATAACATTAACATCTTTAATGGTTCAAGTATATCACTTAAGAATACAAACAATATCCACATGAACAACATAAACACAGAAATGGGCTGAAATTGTTAAAAATTAGATTAATGATAGTGACATTAAAAACGAATAGTGTATAATAATACGCGGGTATATATGGCAGTATAAACCCACAATGGATAACTGGCACTAAACTAAGAGAAAGAGGTAGAAACAGAAATGGCAAAGATTGATTTAACAAAGTATGGCATTACCGGCACAACAGAAATTGTGTATAACCCATCTTATGAGGATCTCTATAAGGAAGAGAAAAAGGAAGGCCTTGAGGGATATGAGGTAGGACATGATACAGAGCTCGGCGCTGTAGATGTTTTCACAGGTATTTATACAGGACGTTCACCTAAAGATAAGTACATCGTAATGGATGAGAATTCAAAGGACACTGTATGGTGGACAACAGATGAGTATAAGAATGATAACCACCCGATGACAGAGGATACATGGGCTATCGTTAAGGACCTTGCCAAGAAGGAGCTTTCAAACAAGAGACTCTTTGTAGTTGATGCTTTCTGCGGAGCTAACAAGGATTCACGTATGGCAGTACGTTTCATCATGGAGGTTGCCTGGCAGGCACATTTCGTAAAGAACATGTTCATCGCTCCTACAGCTGAGGAAGAGGCAGCTTTCGAGCCTGATTTCATCGTTTACACAGCTTCAAAGGCTAAGGTTGAGAACTTCAAGGAGCTTGGTCTTAATTCTGAGACCTGCGTAGCTTTCAATGTTTCCAGCAAGGAGCAGGTAATCCTCAACACCTGGTACGGCGGAGAGATGAAGAAGGGTATGTTCTCAATGATGAACTACTTCCTTCCTCTTAAGGGAATGGCTTCAATGCACTGCTCAGCAAACACAGATATGAACGGTGAGCACACAGCTATTTTCTTCGGTCTTTCAGGAACAGGTAAGACAACACTTTCAACAGATCCTAAGAGACTTCTCATCGGTGATGATGAGCACGGCTGGGATGACAACGGTGTATTTAACCTTGAGGGCGGATGCTATGCTAAGGTTATCAACCTTGATGCAGAGGCTGAGCCTGATATCTACAATGCTATCAAGAGAAATGCTCTTCTTGAGAACGTAACAGTTTCCGAAGACGGAAAGCTTGATTTCGCAGATAAGAGCGTTACTGAGAATACACGTGTTTCATATCCTATCGATTTCATCGAGAAGAATGTTAAGAAGGTAAATCCTGTATCTGCAGGTCCTCAGGCTGATAATGTTATCTTCCTTTCAGCAGATGCATTCGGAGTACTTCCTCCTGTATCTATCCTTACACCGGAGCAGACACAGTACTACTTCCTTTCAGGTTTCACAGCTAAGCTTGCAGGAACAGAGCGTGGTATCACAGAGCCTACTCCTACATTCTCAGCTTGCTTCGGACAGGCATTCCTTGAGCTTCATCCTACAAAGTATGCTCAGGAGCTCGTTAAGAAGATGGAGAAGTCCGGTGCAAAGGCATATCTTGTAAACACAGGCTGGAACGGAACAGGAAAGAGAATCTCTATCAAGGATACACGTGGAATCATCGATGCTATCCTTAACGGTGATGTTCTCAAGGCTCCTACAAAGAAGATTCCTTACTTTGATTTCGAGGTTCCTACAGAGCTTCCGGGTGTTGATACAGGTATCCTTGATCCTCGTGATACATATGCTGATGCTTCTGAGTGGGAAGCAAAGGCAAAGGATCTTGCAGAGAGATTCCAGAAGAACTTTGTAAAGTATCAGGGCAATGTGGCCGGTAAGGCACTTGTTAAGGCAGGTCCTCAGCTTTGATTCTCTGATGAGAAAAATAAATAAATGATTTTTGAGAGGTGAATGCAGTAAGTATTCACCTCTTTTTTTACGCGATAAGGCCGTCACATGTGAGCTGCGCTTGTATAAAAACACATGTGATGACAAACGAGGAATCGAGCAGGGCGTATTTCTCTACCCGATTGCAATAAAATCATTACGAAGAAGGCTTATTCCCCGTTTCCCGGTTAAAAAGGGTTGTTGCCCGGGAATCTAAAAAAGTGATAAAATAGTTAAAAATGATGAACGTGATTTATGGTTGTATTTGCATATTAAAAAAGTTTGTGGTTCAACCGTATTATGAGGGGGATGTATGTCTGAAGTTGTTGAAGAAAAGAAAAAAAGAGTCAGTATAAAGGAGAAACTGGCAAATCCCAATACCGGATTTGAATATGCTTTATCATTGATATCGGGAAAATTTAAAATGCCGATTCTGTATACATTGTCTGTTTATCCCACAGTAAGGTTTAATGAGCTACAGAGGTATATACATGACATATCCTATAAAACATTAAGCAGAAATCTGAAAGAGCTTGAATCTGCCGGACTTATAAACCGAAAGGAGTATGCTCAGATACCGCCAAAGGTAGAGTACTCACTGACAAAGGATGGCCAGTCAATGATCGTGATACTGGACGAATTCTCAGCCTGGGGCGAGAACCACATGATGAAGCAGAAGAACAAGACAACATAAAACGGAATATACAATATTTTGCTTTATGTTGTTTTCACAATTATAAATACAGAAGGGAATAGTAAGAGTATCAAAGATTAAAAGCCTGTCAGTGCATGTGTGCCATGCCGGCAGGCTTTTTAATCGTAGAATGAGTATTGAAGCTTTTCAGTTAGGATCTATTCAGTTTTTCATGGCATCGCGTATAGCTCTGAGAAGATCACTGTACTCCTCATATGCTGGAAGCTCCGGGTGATCAGCTTTGATCTTTTCAGTGCTTCTGAAAAGGAATCCGGCCTTTGATGCCTGGATCATACCGAGGTCATTAAAACTGTCACCGGAAGCTATGGTATCGTAGCCTATGGACTGAAGGGCCTTTACTGTCGTGAGTTTGGACTTTTCACATCGCATCTTAAAATCGGTGATCTCTCCGTTAGGAGCAACCTCAAGAGTATTGCAGAAGAGAGTCGGATTGCCAAGTTTCTTCATAAGCGGAGAAGCGAACTGCTCAAAGGTATCGGAGATAAGTATCACCTGTGAGAAGGAACGAAGCTCATCCAGGAAATCCTTTGCGCCCGGAAGCGGATCGATGGTTGCTATAACATCCTGGATTTCCTTAAGTCCCAGACCGTGTTCTTTTAGGATACCAAGTCTCCATCTCATAAGCTTGTCATAATCAGGTTCATCCCTGGTGGTTCTTTTCAACTCAGGAATTCCGCTGGCTTCCGAAAAAGCGATCCAGATTTCAGGTACAAGTACGCCTTCAACGTCTAAACAGGTGATATACATAATGCCTCCCTCGTGTTATATATAAAAAATTCAGCAACATTATAAGATTAGCCGGTCAGATGTGCATCTGTGTGTCATCTGTTAAGGCTCCAAAAACAGCCTTAATAGATGAGAGAATAATATTTATTCATCCGGCTTTATTCATAAACTTCTAAGAAAATAAGGGGATCAATTGCTCATGGTTTTTGATCGCCTGATCTCAGGCAGCTTACTGTCGATCCATTTATAGATATCATCATGAACCTCTTCTTTATTGGTTTCCCAGATCATCTCGTGCCGCTTCCCTGGATATATCCGTAAAGATACATCGTGACCGGTGGCATGAAGCCAGGCGTAAACTGAAGCCGGACCTCTTCCGTATTCACCTACAGGATCGGCTCCGCCGGAGAAAATGTAGATAGGTATCAAAGGGACACTCGAAGCCCACTTGTCTTCTCTTACGGAAATAATGCCTTTGACCATTTCATAGTAGGCACCTATAGTGAAGCGGACCGAAAGAGGATCTGCAGCGTGCTGTTTACAGATTTCTTCATCGGTACAGCACCAGGCGCCGGCATTAACAGGATTCACTATATCTTTATTGAAAAGATAGGTCATGAATTCTCCGTATTTGGTTGCGGGGGTCATGTGATCATGGAGCTTAAGGTCAGCTGACAATACTCCCAAAGCAGAGTAGAAAGAATAACTGAATCCTCCTGTTCCGCTGAGGATAAGTGCATCAACGTCCTTTGGGAATTTCGTAACATAGGAACGTACTGCAAAGGAACCCATGGAATGTCCAAAAAGTAAAACGGGAAGCTCCGGGAACCATTTTTTAACTTTAAGGATCAGTCGTCTGATATCATGGAGCAGGTATTCCCATCCGTGGGATGGACCGAAGCTTCCGGCATGATTTTGGGATTTTCCGTGCCCCTGAAGATCGAGCATAGCGACTGTGTAGCCTAAACCTGTCAGTTCTTCAGTCCAGGAAAGGTAACGTCCGCTATGGCTTTGCATTCCGTGAACTATAACCATGATCGCTTTCTGTTCCAGCTTTTCGTTTCGGTATAAACAGTTATAAATCTTTCCATCACCATTGGAAGATGGAGTGTACCATTCTCGTCTTTCCATATCATTACCTGCTGAGCATATTGCTTAAAAGTTATAATAATCACATATAACTATATCAAATAATTATACATTAATCAATTTACCGACAAAAAACAGTATTTTATAAATTTAGGATATTGTAAAATGGACTAAGTGATTAAGTAAAGGATTATGCATTAAAATAAGTGAAAATTTTTATTTTTCCCGGGAAAGAGAATCGATGAAGAGTATCAGGTATATCAATAAAAAGAGTAAAGATAAAGTGACAAAAGTCAAATCCATAGCATTGCTTAAAAAGATAAAACTTGAAAGTGTCACAGAGGAGGAGTGCGAGTCTCTTCCCGAGGATGCGGAAATCCTGATAATGAAGGGGATGGACAGAGTTTCCATGACGGATTTTCTTGCTGAGCTAAGAAAAAAAGGGTTAAGTGTCGACTATAAATGTATTGAGACAGAAACCAATAAAGACTGGCCTATAGATAAGCTGTATGAAGAAATAAAAGCTGAACATGAAGCTATGCAGAAGAAAAGGACAGATTGAATTTATAAATCATGTCTGTTAAACTTTAATGCGAATTTTCAATGGGAAGATAGACAGGACCGTTTAGACAGGCACTGCATAAGGGATATTACAGCTAAAAAATCTATTAACATATGAGCCGGTTAGATGTGCATCTGTGTGTCAGATATTAAGGCTCAAAAAACAGCATTAACAGATTAGGAGAACCATGGAAGATAACTTTTTTGAGATTACAGATAAAGATGATAAAAACCTTGAAGATACTTCGGAAAAAGAGTTTTCGGAAGATACGTCAACGGTAGAAAACGAAGAGGGCAATGACAAAAAAAAGGAAGGTGAAACCGGTAAATCCGCGCTTTCAGAGATACTTGACTGGATAAAGGTTCTGGCGGTAGCTGCGGTTCTGGCATTCGGCATTAACAACTTTATCATTGCCAATTCAACCATACCTACAGGCTCCATGGAAAACACCATAATGCCGGGTGCCCGTGTCTTCGGTTCAAGACTGGAGTATACCTTCGGAGAAGTGCACAGGGATGATATCGCCATATTTATCTACGGATATACCTGTAAGAATGACGGGCAGATGTACAGGGAAAATTCAAACCATGCCTGTCCGAAATGCGGAAGAGAAGATACGGCCAATTCTGTAGTTTATTATGTTAAGAGAGTCATCGGTATGCCAGGTGATCACATCGAGATAAAACAGACCGGAATGGCTGATGCTTCAGAGTTCCATAACATTGAAATAGGTGTTAATGCAGACGGCACTACGCCTCAGGTACCGGTAGGAACGGTTTATGTAAACGGTGAGGCAAAGGAAGAGGTGTATCTGCCTGAGCCTATGATCGTAGACGGAAGACAATTCCCGGAAGTGGATGTGGTTGTTCCCGAAGGCCACTACTATATGCTTGGAGATAACAGAAATAATTCAATGGATGCCCGGTTCTGGGGTGACTACAATATGGTAGCAAGAGACAGGATGCTGGCTAAAGTTTACTTTAAGTACTGGCCATTCAGTGATATGGGATTTGTAAAGTAAAATGGCAAAATCGGACAATGTGGTGAGTTGTATCCCATGATTAGCGGTAATATCGTGATATTTAGCTAATGTGAAAGGGGCGGCAGATGCTGAGCCCTTTTTCACATTTTATACACATAAAGCGATTAAAATGCTAAATCACAGTGGATTGCCGTATCAATACACAGGTAATGATCTTTTAAATAAGAGTTATTATATATAAAAAAACAGAGAGGAAAAGCTGATATGTCAAAATCAGAAGGACAGAAGCTGGAGGAAAAGCTTTGTTACAAGATCAAAAACATAGGCATGGAACGTCCGGAGGATGTGGAAAAGGCCAATGAATTCTGCGAGAGCTACAAGGTATTCCTTGATAATGCAAAAATTGAAAGAGAAGCAGTAAGATATTCTCTTGAACTTGCGGAGAAATATGGTTACAAGCCTTTTGAGAGAAACAAAAGGTATAAAACCGGAGATAAGGTATACTACAACAACAGAGGCAAAAACATTATCCTGACAACCTTCGGTAAGAAGCCACTTATCGACGGAGTTCATTTTAATATTGCACATATAGATTCTCCGAGACTTGATCTTAAGCCTAATCCGCTTTATGAAAAGGATGAGATCTCATTCTTTAAGACACATTACTATGGTGGTATCAAGAAATATCAGTGGGGAGTAACACCACTTGCGATCCATGGTCGTGTAATGTTAAAGGATGGCAGTGCAATAGATCTTAATATAGGAGAGAATCCCGGAGATCCTGTATTTGTGGTTTCGGATCTGCTTCCTCATCTTTCACAGCAGCAGAATCAGAGAAAGCTTTCCGAGGGCTTAAAGGGAGAAGAACTCAATATCATCCTTGGTTCTACACCTGTTCCGGACAAGGAAGTTAAAAAGGCATTTAAGTTAAAGATCCTTTCAATCCTTAATGAAAAATACGGAATGACAGAGGAAGACTTCTTAAGAGCAGAGTTAACCATGGTTCCTGCACAGCATGCTGTGGATGTAGGTCTGGACCGCTCTCTTGTGGGAGCTTACGGACAGGATGACAAAGTATGTGCTTATACTGCACTTATGGCAGAGTTTGAATGCAAAAAGCCAAAGCATACAACCGTAACCGTACTTGTTGATAAGGAAGAGATCGGATCAACCGGCGTTACCGGTATGGAAAGCGATATGCTTCTTCACTACATGGAGGATCTGGTTGAGGCTGAGGGTGAAAGAGTAAGGGATGTACTTAGAAATTCACTTTGTCTTTCAGCTGACGTTAATGCGGCATTTGATCCAACCTTCCCGGATGTATTTGAGTCCAACAATGCGTCCTATCTCAACAAGGGTCCGGTGCTTACAAAGTACACAGGATCAAGAGGCAAGTCTTCTTCAAACGATGCTTCTGTCGAGACCATGTATAAGGTTATCAAGCTGATGGAAGAGGATGAGGTCCTCTGGCAGATCGGTGAACTCGGAAAGGTAGATGCAGGTGGCGGCGGAACCATCGCCAGGTACATTGCAAATATGGATGTGGATACAGTAGACCTTGGTGTACCGGTCCTTTCGATGCATGCACCTTTTGAGATTACTTCAAAGCTTGATGTATATTACACCTACAAAGCATTTGTTGCATTTAATAAATAAAAACAGTTAAAAAAGAGGAGATAATCAAATTATGAAGAAAAACAAGATTTTAATTACAGCAGTTGCTGCATTAACAGCTGTGTCCATGGCTGCATGTAACTCAAACAGTACTCCGGAAGCTACAACGGCTGCAGAGACAACAGCTGCTGCCGGAGAAACAGCAACCGAATCAACCGCTGCAGCAGAGTCTGTAGATCCTGAGGTTGAGAAGCTTGAGAATACCGAAGTACCTGAAATGCCTGACGTAAAGGATATGGGTTATATCAAGATGGTGGATTTAAGCACCCTCACTGTGGAAACAACACCAAAGCAGGTTGTGGATGATGAAATGATAGATTCTCAGATAAACAGCCTTTTATCTTCCTACAAGGATGAAGTTGATGAAGCAGCCAAAGATGGTGATACAGTAAACATTGACTATGTGGGAACCATAGATGGCGTGGAATTTGACGGTGGATCAGCAACAGGCTACAACCTTACTCTCGGATCAGGAACATTCATCCCGGGTTATGAGGATCAGCTTATCGGAGCTAAAAAGGGAGAGAAGGTTATTGTTAAGGTAACATTCCCTGAGGATTATGGTAATGCAGACCTTCAGGGCAAGGATGCTGAGTTTGCTGTAACCGTTAATACGGTTTCAAGAACTCCTGAGCTTACAGACGAGTGGCTTAAGAAGCATGCTGAGGATCTGGAGACAGAAGCAAAGACAGTCGCTGAATTCAGAGATGAGCAGAAAGCACTTCTTCAGGCTCAGGTGGATTATTCATACAACAGTAATGTACGTACAGAAGCACTTCAGCAGATTGTTGATAATTCAGAAATCGGAATGTCTGATGCCATGAAGGATTACGCTGAGGCATATGTGATCAAATCTGAGATCGATACAGCTTCCAGATATGGATATACTCTTGCAAATATGCTTGATATGTATGGTATGTCAGTGGATGAGTTCAAGGAAGAAATGGCAGGTTTTGCAGCAGATTATGCAGCCCAGAGAATAGTTGTGGCAACAATCGCTGAAGAGCAGGGTATCAAAGCTTCAGACGAACTTATAGATAAGCTTGCAGAAGAGATAAGCGGTATTTCAGGTCAGAAGGTCAATAAGGTAATGCTTATTGAGCAGTACGGCGGAGATGCTGTGAAGGAAGAAGCCGTAAATAATGCAGTTCTTCAGTATATCCAGGATAATGTTAAGATTGTAGAAAAGGAAGAAACAGCCGAAGAGACAGAAGCTGCTACAGAGGCTCAGGAGGAGACTGAAGAAGAAACCGTGGAGGAGACAAAGGCAGGTAATGATCTTCAGGGAGAAGGCGGATTCAAGACAAAGAAGGTTGAAGAAGTCTACACAGCACCCGCAGATGAGGAAACAGAGGCTGAAAGCGAGAGCGCTGCAAAGTAATTGAAAGCCATCGGAAATAATTATTTAATCCGGCTGTACTTGAAATATCAGGTAATTGGTAACAGTTCATCCGGGGTCTAAGCAGAGAACCACAGACTGAACTGTTATGGTGATTGACATAGGATGGGAAGAGATTCTCATCCTATTCTATTGACATTGGCACTTTAGCATGGTAGAGTGTTGAATTATAAAAAGTTTGATGATCTTTTGGGAACGATCCATCAGTGAAGATATTTTGCCCCGGTGGTAATGTTACCATAGATCGAGGAGGAAAAATGAAAAAGAATCTTGCATTATTAATCTCAGGAATCGTAGCAATGAGCGCATTAACTGCCTGCGGCTCAAGTAAGCCGGCAGAGACAACTGCAGCAGCAACAACTGCAGCAGCCACAGAAGCTTCAACAACAGCTGCTGCAACAGAGGCAGCTGCAGAAACAGAGGCAGCCACTGAAGCAGCAGGAGAGCAGGGAGAAGCAGTAACAACTGCAACAGGAAAATTTACAGTTGGTTTTGACCAGGAGTTCCCTCCTATGGGATTCGTTGGCGATAATGGTGAGTATACAGGTTTCGATCTCGTTCTCGCACAGGAGGTTGCAAAGCGCTTAGGACTTGAGTACGTTCCACAGCCTATCAACTGGGATGCAAAGGATATGGAGCTTGAGTCAGGAAATATCGATTGTATCTGGAACGGCTTCACCATGCAGGGAAGAGAAGATGCCTATACATGGGTTGGTCCTTATATGGCAAACAATCAGGTACTTGTTGTTAATGCTGATTCAGATATCGCATCACAGGCTGATCTTGCAGGAAAGGCTGTAGAGGTTCAGAAGGACAGCTCAGGACTTAATGCCATCAATGATAATGCTGATCTTCTTGCATCCTTAGGTTCACTTACAGAGGTAGCGGATTACAATACAGCTCTTATGGACCTTGAGTCAGGTGCCTGTGATGCAGTTTGTATGGATAGTATCGTAGCAGGATATCAGATTAAGTCATCAGGCAAGAATATGAAGATCCTTGACGACACACTTGCAGCAGAGGAGTACGGAATCGGATTCAAGAAGGGTGACGATGCACTGGCAAAGGCAGTAAAGGATACACTCCTTGAAATGTCAGCAGACGGAACCGTAGAGAAGATCTCCAATGAGTGGTTCGGTTCAAATGTATTTACATTAAAGTAATACAGATAAAAAAGTTTAGTATACCGGAGGCGTTACTTAGAAAGTAATGCTTCCGGTTTTTATTGCTCCTATAAACCCGTCACATGTTTGTTTGTATATGCACAACACCGCGTGACGGCTTTAAATAAAAAAAACCTGGTCTCGTGAGGTAAGGTTTTCCCGGGAAGAAAAAAAGAATCTTCATGCCAACGCAGCTTAGTTGACATTGAAGATTCTTTTTTTGTTTATACAGAAAGCTTTACACATGAGGTGATTGAGATGAGAACATATTAAATTTAGTGTATTTCGTGAGCTTTCAAATATTCTTCTAAATTTTGGGCCTGGCCCTCATAATCAACAATCAGAGGATCTGATAAGTCAAGTGACATGATACCCATGATTGATTTAGCATCTATCATTTCAGAGAGTTTACTGCATAATCGTACCCAGGATTAAATGAACTTCATAAACTGCAAGTAACGTTTACCATCTTTCTCACTGATACGTTCACCAAATAAACGGAAATTCTGTTTTTTCTCATAAAAATCAATCAACTCTGCATGTGCTTCACAATCAAGATATTCTAATCCTCCACCAAGTCGGTGTTGAAGCTCGTACAATTCTCTATTACAAAGCTGCATCAGTTCACTGCCCGTTATTCTGTTTCCAGCATCTACACTGTAGTTCTTACCAAATTGAGCTATAAGAAATCCTGAAACAATGTATGATTTAAGTTCCTTATGTAACTGGGCATATCTTTCCACTTTTTTTATGTAGGTCTTGCTCAGCCCATCAGGGGGAACTTCCACAGATTTATGTGTTATCGTGAAGTATCCTAGCAAACTTCCATCATCTTCATCGCAAACAAGATAGGTAATAGATTTCTTTTCTCTGGCAAACTGCAAGGCATTCTTTTTTAGAAAGTTCTCTATATCCGGATTCAGATCCTCCAAAACACCATCTTCATTTTCTCTTGCAGTAGTAAAATCTGATACAAGTGCATTGATTCCTTCTTCTCCGGCTTCTTCATCTAAATCAAGTATGTTCCATACCGTTACTGTCATGCCATTATTCCCTTCTTTGCGAGAACTTTAGCCATGAATTTCTTTATTCTTTCCGGATCGGTAACCACACCTGATTTCTCATCGTCAGTACGAGGATGATGATTAGTTGCGTGATCTTCCATTGCATCCACATACTCTTCAAGTACCTTAGGATTATTTACACGAATGTTTTCTATAATACTTGATGTAGCCACGTTCTCACCTCCTATCAAGAAAATTCACATACTCCTTCAAATTTAAGCTATCACAACGATTGGGGCTTTTCAAGAATTTGCAGATGGAATTTATAAAAAGTTAGCAATATCCACCATAGTCTTTATATAGAGCTACCTTTGCAATGGTAAAACTTCATTTTAGCAATCCGATGGACATCTCTGGCTCCTTCTTTTCGGACTACTAAGATTTTCTTAGTAGTTGCCTCCTTAACCAATTTCTCTTTATCTACTATTAAGGTGATGTATGACATTTAAAAATCGTACTTTCATTTTCTGTTTTTAAAGTATCTTTCCGTCATTCATGCCTTCTCTTAATATACGACTTAACAACATAAAAAATCGCTTAAACAAAAAGGAGCCCCAGTCGGCTCCTTAACGTCCACGAGAGGATTTGAACCTCCGACCCCACGCTTAGGAGTTCGCATGGAACGATGTTGTGGAGTGTTGAGAAATGCTATGAAATACGCTCCAGTGCTGACTTTTTCACGAGTAGAAAGTCCATCTCGTACCATCCCGTTATGGCTGATATCAGCATGTTTTTCACCGTCCCGTTTGCATCTCTGTTAGCAAAGCGCTGAAAAAAGTTTGACGGTCACTTTTCCGTTTTGTATCACCGAGTGATAGGAATTTTGCTCCGGTGATATGTAGTATTACAGGCTTCGCATCAGACAGATTGAACAGCGTCCCTGTTTACAATGTCATAATTTCCCGGGAACACTCCATCGTAATCCCATCTTTCCATTTCCCTGACTTGCAGATTTCTTCTACCGGCTGGAATCTTTCGATCAGGTTATTGCCTTTATGAATCAAGATATCCTCCGAAAACCAGATCGGCTTTTCGAAAGCCAATTCATGGTCTCCAAAGTCAATGATGATTCCTCTGGTCACCCATACATCGTAGGTCTGCTGAGAATTTTCAAACAACCTCTGATGCTCCTGCACGATATGGATGGCAGTGATCTTTTCCTGGATAGAAGTACTTACGAAGCTCTTATTTACAATCAGGAGGTATTCCTTTTCTTTAACTGACCAGACCGCCACATCCTCCTCTGCTCCATAATAATCAAGAGGTTCCGTGAAGCTGTACAGATAGAAGCGAGCATCCCCTAAAACAAACCTGACTGCCTGAGATGAGGTGTTTGTTTCAACAAATTCATCGTGTTCAATCCTATCCAGATCCTTTCCAACAGCTGCCTGCAGGATCCGAATATCCTCATTTTTTAATCTGACATCTATGAAAATCATATCTCTGTCCATTCCTAAGATAGAATTTATAACCGGCGTTTTTCTTAATATAACCGCAAACCTATCGAAAT
The DNA here is from genome assembly GCA_017940955.1 of Oribacterium sp. The sequence goes on along the minus strand of JAGAXP010000229.1, from coordinate 24,200 downwards.
TCAATCAATGGTTTTTCCGCTTTGACCAAGAAAAAAGAGGGCAGAACACTCACAAATTTCTCTGTGAGCATTCTGCCCTCTGTTGATCAGCACATTGAAGCTGTCCCACATACTTCGGCGTATGTATTTTTCTGTCATAAACTTGCTGCCAGCGTCTTCAAAAGCGCGGCCATTTCCGGCTTCTGGAGCAGCTTCATGAGAAGCGCGGCATCTGCCGACGTTTCGTCTGTATTCTTATCTGCCGCTTCCCCAGCCGTTCTCGTGGAAACTGCCTGTTCAGAATCTACGGTGCTGGAACTCCCGGCGGGATCCTTCTTCCCTGAATAAAAGGCTTCCTCCATCCTCTGTGCGTTTAGGCAGCGGTCATCGTCAATGATATGGGAATATACATCCGCCACCATCTTCAGCTGTGCATGACCGGAATCGCCCTGTACCGACTTCATATCCCCGCCGTTCAGCTTCAGCTTATACGTAATGCTGGTATGGCGGATACTGTGAAATACAACCTTCGGGAGATCGTTCTTCCGGATCAGTTCGGAAAAGAGCCTGTTCATGTGGGAGGATTCGACCGGCCTTCCGTTCGTGGAAGCAAACACAAGACCGTAATCCACATAGTCCTCACCAAACAGTCCCTGGATCTCTTCCTGATCCTTTTTGTGCTGAACCAGCATCTCCGCCACAGTCCTGGGAAGAAAAATCTTCCGCACGCTGGTTTTGGTTTTCGGCTCCTTCAGTACCAAAGTCGTATTGGTGCTGCGGATTGCAGGAGGAAATCGGCGGATGACGCCTTTATCTCCAAGAGTTTCCATAGAAACCCGGTTGACACGCTGCAGCTCTTTGTTGATAAAAATATAAGCCTGCCCGTTTTCAATGCTGGTCTGGGAGATGTCAACACAGTCCCAGGTCAGCCCGAGCAGCTCCCCCATGCGAAGAGTGCAGGAGAATGCCAGGTTCATTCCAAGCTTCAGATCGTCATTTTCACACAGATCTAACGCCTTGAACAGTACATCTGCCGTCCAGATATCACGCGGCGTGTGTTCTTCCTTCGGGAGCGTTGCATGTTCCACAGGATTTCTCGTCATCAGTTCCCATTTTACAGCCTGATTAAAGGCATTCCGGAGGAGTTTATGAATCTCCCTCACAATATGAGGGGAAACGAACTCATTCTTCGGGCGGACATTATTTGCAACAACAGATTTCACTGAAAGAAGCTCCCGGTAATACTTATCCATAACCCTCGGTGTGACATCCTCCAGTTTCATATCCCCGATAATAGGAGATATGTAATTTGAGATCAGGGCTTTTCTCCCCTCATAAGTTGAGATCGCCCAGGTATTTACACCGTAGATCGCCATATATTCTGCCAGCAGATCATTGATCGTTTTCATTGACGGGGCGATGAATTCATTGTTTTCCTGTTTGAACTCTACTTCCAGCTTCCGCTTTTTCGCTTCCGCCATGGTGTCAAACGATTCCCATTTCTGACGCTCATTCCCGTTTTCATCCGTATATCGGTAGACAACGGAAAACTTTTTCCGCCTTTTGATAATCGATGCCATAGAAGCCTCCTTACTGCATACCGTGGCTCTCCACGGCATTCACTTTCCTGTAATGCGTCTGGCTTTGATACCATTCCTCAAAGCTATCCACCATGACGCGCATCTTGCCTGCGACCATGACCGTTTCAAACCAGCCCTTTTTGATGAGCCAGTAAGAATTGGTCTTCTTAAGTCCCAGCATCCGTCCCATCTCCATGACGGACATGCTCTTTTTTCTCATATGCCTCACGTCCTTTCTTCGGTAAGCGCTTTACCTGCCCCCATTCTATCGAACGCCCGGCTTATTTTTAAGGATGTCGCCAGCTGAAAAAAGTACCGGCGACATCCTTGACAAATTCAGGCCAACGCATCCAGCCATGCATCAAAGCTTTTCTTGGAAACGCGGATGCGGCCTCCGATCCGGACGCAGTGAAACAGGTTCTGCTTCACCAGGCTGTACGCAGAGGTACGGCAGATCCCCAGGATATCCTGGATCTCATCCACGGTATATGTTCTTTTGTCTTCCAGGCTGCCGGCTTCATTCCTCACAGCCTCCTGGTTCATCTTTGCGATTACATCTTCAAACATTGTTCTTTGCCTCCTGTTCGATAGTCAGCTCCTTCGGGATCCGGATGATCCCCATGCTGATTTTTATGATCCTGTTGATTTCCTTCATATGCTCCGCCGGGATCCTGCCAAAATACTTCAACACCCGGCATTTGTCGATTGTCTTGATCTGTTCCAGCTGCACCACCGATGCCGTCTTCAGCCGTCCGACCGGCGGCAGGATATAATGCGTCGGCTGGTCTTTTTTCTTATCCGTGTGGGAGGTCATCGTTGCCACGATGATCGTGGAACTGTGGAGGTTGCCGGTGTTGTTCTGTAAAACAACCACCGGCCTCCTGCCACCCTGTTCGGATCCCTTGAAGGGATTCAGGTTCGCCAGGTAAATGTCTCCCCGGCGGTATGTCCAGTCTGCTTTCATTCCCATACCTGCCTCCGTCAGAACTTCAGCGGCAGTGCCGACTTCCTGCTGGAACCATTGTAGGTCAGCAGCACCTGGTACGTGTATTTCTTAAAGCCTGGCATGTTGGATGCCATCGCCTTGCCCTCCCGGTAGATGATCAGCGGATCCACCCGTCGGCAGCGTTTGATAAGCCGATCCCGGTCATATTCACCGTAGTAGAGATCCACAAACCGGGTCATGCCCTGTACCGTCTCCGAGCGAAGCGAATCCGGATCCCCGTCCCATGCCTCAAGGATAATGGAAAGCGCTTCCTTATACCGTTCCGCGCCGACCTTATGGAATTCCTTGAATGCCGTCGCGATACAGGCCAGCCGCTTCTTACCCCGCTGCTGCCCGTAATCCAGACGCAGGCCGGTACTCTCCGTCGCTTTGAAAAATGCTGTCGCTTCCGGATCCCCGGCAAAGATCAGAGCCCGGATTTTGGAGCCTGCCGTGAGGTTGGCGGAAGCGCCGGTCTGCTGGGCGAAGAGCATTGCCTCATCGGATTCTGTCAGGCCGTAATAAACCTTACACCGGATCGGCAGGTCGCGGCCTTTATTCCTGTGCTTTCTGGCGGCGATGGTATGCTGTCCGTCAAACACGTAATAATGACCGTTCCGGCAGCTCACCTTCGGTTCATTGGCAATCCGCTCGTCAAACTCCGCCGCGATCTTATGAACCCTTGCCGTGTTCAGTTCCCGCTGATAGGCCTCCCTCGGTACTTCCAGCTGGCGGCTGTTCAATGTGATTTCCCTGTAACTCAGTTCATCCGTTTTCATGGTCTGGCTCCTTCCGTAATTGTATTCAGGTATGTAACCCCTTCTTCGGCAAGTGCCTTCACTTGCCGGCGGTATTTCTTTTTCCGGTAAATATCTTCGTAAGTGCTCAGGCAGAGATCCCAGCGGTCAATCAGCGTTTCCAGCGCGTCCCGCAGTTCATATAGCATGTCCTCCGCAGTACCCCGCCCATCCGAGGTAAGCATGTTGTCGGATATCTCCTGTATAGCCTGCAGCTCCTCGGCCTTTGTGCGGCGGGCTGCACCGGCAGGGGAGTCACCGTCATCCACTTCCCGCAGACTGTCATCCACATCATTTAACCCGGCATTTGTGCCGGCACCATCCCCATCCGCATCGTCTGCCCCGACATTTGTGCTGCCAACGCACCCATCCGCATCTGAATCCGACTGTTCCTGCCGCCGCCCTTGAGCTTCCGGAGTGGGAGAGGGGTGCTGTAATTTTCTAGTCAGCTCTTCACGCCGCTCCGGCTCGGCTTTTCCAATCGCCCGGATGGCCTGGTCTGTTCCCTTCAGCTTGCCGGAGAGGATTTCCTGCTTCATGCCGGGAACCGCCTCCTCGGCAGCGTCCACGCCACGGGCAAATTCCTCTGCGCGGCGGACAAAGCGCTCGCTTGTGCCTATCTCCCTGGCAATTTTCTCGCTTGTCTTTTCAGAAGTAGGTTGGTGGTCATTTTGTCCACTAACCTCTTCAGAAAACTGATTTTTACCAGCTGCATTCGGAACCGAGGCTTTCTCTGCCTCATACTGTTTCCCGATCAGATATTTCCGCTGCTCGGGCGTAAGGTTCCGCCGTCCAAGCTGGTTCCTGCAGATCCAGGCGATCACGGCGAACCGGTCCGGAAAATCTTTCTCAAATGTGTCATACGGGATCTCCGGGTGTGCCTGCACGATCCGGTAGCGGTTATGGCCGTCCACAATGACGCCGTTCCAGATGATCAGCGGGTTGATCACCCGGCCATCGGCCAGGATGTTTTCTTCCAGCTGCCGGTATTCCTCGTCTGTAAGGGGAGGAATCTTTCCGGCAAATTCCGGATCAATCTTTAAATCCATCTTGTTCCTCCTGTGTAAAGGCAGGCCGCTACCGCAATCTATACTGACCGCACAGCTGGCCTGCCATTCATCTTCAATATGCTCGTCCTCCTATTTGTCCACAACACCCCGGAGAACCGGACAAAATGTCCGATGGGAAATACACCAGGCGGCAGGCCTGCTTGCCTGCGCTCATGGGAGTCTCACCCCTCCGCGGTTCTCGCCGAGCCGCCCTAAGACGGAAGTATCATTATCCCCTTCCCCAGGTCATGGCCACCGCCGGGTGCAGTCCCGGCATTTGCAGTAGGTTTGAACCGCTCCCGATGAATTCCTGCCGTCATAGAAAAAAGTGCTGCAGTATCCGTCCGATCATGGCGAACCTCTCTTAGGCTCTCTGGGGAAATCAAGAATCAGAATGTGCCTGATGAAATGTATATTCAGTTGTCAAAGTGCGCATGGCAGCAACTTCGCTGCTCTGAAGTCAGTGTAATAAGAAAGTCCTGCTTCCGTTAGAGCCTGCCACGCCCGGTTTACCGGGTCTGTTACACCCGGTTACAGTTTCGCGGACATGACAAACAGATCCTGGGCAATGTCCCGGAGCTCCTTTTTCCTCTTTGCGAGAATACGTTCCTCGGCATCGGTCACTTCACGTTTTCCCCGGATCAGATAGTCAAGGGTTACTCCAAAGTATGTGGAAATATCGATCAGCAGGTCGATCGATGCGCCGCTCTTGCCGGATTCGATCTTCCGGAGATGATCCTGGGAAATGTAAAGATTGCAGGCCATGGTTTCCTGCGTTTCATTATTCTTCTTGCGGAGTTCCTTGATTCTGGCTCCGCATGCTTTCATATCAAACATGATTCTTTCCTCCGATTTCTGAAATTTGTTGATTGGTCAAATCTCAGAACCGGAGGAGATCGGCATCTGCAGCCCGAAAAGGCCTTTGCCGCTGCCCGGTTTTCCGCGCAAAAAAATAAGAGGCGGCCGCTTCCGCAGTTTCCTGCAAAAACAACCGCCTCTGTTTGGTTAGCCTGTTCCAATTTCTGTCACCCGTCCGTTTCGTATACAATGCTGTCTGTTGTTTTTGCATCGCACACTCTAATGGGCGGCTGTGACAGGGCTTGCTACAGGGCCTGTGACAATCCTGTTACATTGAAATTATCTTCAAAATCTTTTTTCGCGCTGTGACACCGCAGTTACATGGCTGTGACAATCCTGTGACAGGACTCTTTTTCAGTTTATTACCAGTATTTCACACAAAAAACTGTAAACGCAAAGAAAGGGCCTGCCGCAGCGGTTAAACCACTGCCGACAGACCCCTATTTCGTCCCTCATTATTCTTTTACATGTATCCGCAGCGCGAGCAGATTCTGTACTTTCTGGTATTCCTCCTCCGCGAGCTCATCCCTGGCCATCTGATCGTAGCGTTCTTTCATTATGCTGTTTCCGGTTGCTTCGGCAGCAATCGAGATCCAGTAATAGGCATCCTGTATTCCCGGTTCAAGGCTTAAGGCACGGGAAGCATACTCGATGATCCTGTGATAATCCCTGCTGTGCCCAAGCATGGTCAGAAGTTCTCTCGCAATGTCAATGAATACCTGATTGTAATGTGTCGTATAAGGGATCAGCCAGGAGCCCATATCCAGTTCTCCCAGTTCAAACAGGCGTCCCTGATACAGTTCAAAGGCCTTCTTAAGCGTCTCCGCTTTCTCGTCCGGATTCGCCGTGGATTTTGCCTTCAGGTACAGGCTTTCCATCTCTTCCGCATCTGTAACGATATGGACGTCATCCAGCAGTTCAAGCATTCCTGACTTCACATCGATGACCTTGGCGTCGTGATATACGGCCAGATCACTGTGCAGACGATATATCGCCTGACGGATGTTTGACCGCGCCGATTTCTCCGGCTCATCCGGCCACAGATCTGCGGCCATGCTCAGCTGATCAACCGGTGTTTTATGAAGGATCAGATATAACAGGATCACCCATCCACGCCGGTTAGGATGCGCCAGATCCTGCTCACGGATGCGTCTTCCATTGATTTCCATGCTGTGCTGGCCGAGGATGTTATAGCGTATCTTCAGCCTCCCGTCATCCGGCGTGTCATCTGAAATATAACGGTGCTCCGCTTCCAGCCGGCGCTTCTGCAGCACCATCATCATAGCCACGAAACATGCCAGCTGAAGAGGTTCAGGCTGGGAGATATTGCGGATCGGATTTCTTACGACCATATAACCCAGGGGATGCTGTCCAAAGGGAACGCCGATCACCGCCCTGGTCTGGAGTCTTTGATATGCTTCATATTCCTTCGGATGGGTTTCCCGTATAGCCTCTGTATCTGGGATGATCATAGGCTTCTGACTAACCAAGTGCTCTGCCCATGTGACGAACTCATCGGTCATCTCAAACTCATGAAACAGGGTTTCCTTCATAGGGCCGGCTTCCACATCGTACCACATCTCGGGACGCCATAATTGCGAACGGAGATCCGCTATCAGAATGCCGCACCAGTCAGCGCCATAGAATTTGCAGGCTGCTTTCATAACACCAACCGCAATCTCTATGGGATCTTCAATGTTGTGCAAGGCTGCTTCCGTTTCCACAATGATTTTGAAAAGCTCATCCTCAAACACGTACCGCTGATATTCTTCCTCCGTAATCGTGCGGTAATTTCCAGGCATTGGCTGTGGATCCGGAGGCTCCTCCTTCCGTTTCCCCCATGTAAAGATTTTCTCTAACATCTCCACCACCCCTTGCTTAATCATCCGTGCCAACCATCCAGCAGATAGAAAAAGGCCGCAGGGCTGCCTTGTCATTTTCCGGCAGCCTGCGGCCCACATCACTCGTTTGATCTTTGGCTGCCAATTTATCATGACAGGCCTGGATCCCTTTATGCTATTATTCCAGCCTTACTCGTATTGTGACAATCTTTTCTCGTACTCCTGTTGTTCCTCCAAGAACAGCTGTGCAACATGAACAATCCGTCTTAAAGTACTGGTATTACAGCGTTCCACAATCGAGCCAAGTTCATCATCCCTGAGATAAGACTTACAGGAATGAGGGGAATCCAATAGAAAGAAATCCACCGTGGTATCCAATTCCTCGCTGATAAGTTTCAGCTTATCCAGCGAAGGAAGTTTCTTGTCCGATTCTATATCACTGAGATGGCTACTGTTACAACCGATACGAATTGCGAGATCTTTTTGCTTGATATTCTTGTGCTTCCGGACAGCCCTGATCCTGGAGCCAAGGGTCTGAGCACGCTCAAGCGCAACCTCTGTTGGCACGGCAACCACCTCCTCCCCGAAAGTCTTCTTTGTCATCTTCATTATACAAACTCCTCGAAAAAGCTTCGATAATCCAGAAGTGAAGTTATCTGCCTGAGGCGAAGTCAGCAAAAATTTTTTATGCTGTCAGCAGTTTTATTAACTTCATTCTGTGGTTTAACGTTAAAAAGCCACTCGCAGCAGGACAGGTTTCCTGCCACAAATGGCTTTCGGAATCGTAATCAATTTGTATAATGAGTCGGGTGGTGAACGGATCGATTGCATTCCGCCTGCCATCACATCTTACTATTATGGTTTCATAAAAAACATCCTATGCTCTATACGTTGCCTATTCGTTTCTGAACCCTGTGCTAATCCTATCTGTTAATGACCCATACGCCCGTTTTTTTAGAGCCAATCCGCCGGAGAACCCCTTTCTCCGAAAGCAACTGCAGTTCCCGCTTAACTGTGCTGTCTGAGCATCCAAGCTTTTCAGCAAGCACTTTCCGGGTAAGATCCGGAGATTCCCGTAAAAGCTGAAGCAGCTGTTTTTCACGTTCAGTCAGTTTTATTGGGTCATTTATTGGGCCATTTATTGGGTCAGCATTGACCTTATCGGAATGTAATATTCCGCTGATGTGCATATCGCGGTTATGAAGCGGTGTGTTTTCCCCCAGAAGTAGATTACGGAGAAACACTTCCAGATATTCTGTCGTTTCATGCACGCCCTTCTGAAGATTCGTATAATTTGCCCGAACCATGGCATTTCGGAAATACCAGGCGTTCTTCGCAAAGATATCGTTCGTAACATCAAAGCCTAAGGAACGGAGGTATTTGATAAAGAAGACCGCCGTTGTCCTGGTATTCCCCTCACCGAATACATGAATCTGCCACAATCTGGAAATAAATCTCGCCAGATGCCGGATCACTTCCTGCATAGTCAGGCCCGCATAGTTAAATTCCTTCTCCTGGGACAGGTCATATTCAAGGGTAGCCCGAAGCTCGGTTGCCCCGCCGTAAAGAACAGTATCCCCATCAAGAACCCATTCGTTTTTCGTGATATTGTAATCGCGGATCCTTCCGGCGTGTGAATAAATCCCTTCAAACAAACGCTGGTGTATGGATAGATACTGGGTAGGAGAGAAGGTAAAGGCTTTTTCTGCCAGAACTGCGGCGATTCTCGCGGAAACCTTGTCTGCCTCCTCCGTTCTGTTATCGGAGGATTTCGGGTTTTCACGATAATACGACTCAATCAGTTCCTGAGCTTTCTCGATAGAAATGTTGCCTTCTATGCTACTTTTTGCTGTCTCCTTCAAATAATCCGATGTTTCCAGCCCATCAACGGCTTGCAGACCAATGGCTGTCTGCCAATAATACACAGACTCTCTGTGGGTTGGCTCCGATTCCCGAAGGTACTCTTCAAATGGATCTTTTTTGATGTCCTTGTCAGATTTCATAATAACCACCCTTTACAGGTTTTTCATGAGCTCACAGAACTTATCGAACTGTATTGCTCCGTTCAGGTTCAGGTCTTTGCTCTGGAAAACCATGTAATATCGGAAGCTGCTGCCGGCCATGTTCTGCCATGCCCGCCCAAGCTCCAGTTTATATTTTGTCTCGGTATTCTCCAGATGGTCTCCCTTTGTCTCAATCAGGATCGTTTTCCCACTCTGTGTCTTCACGATAAAATCTGGATAGTGCTTCACGAAGCCATTGATACAGAAGCCATGGCGGGAGATATTCCTGTGCCACCAACGGACGTTCGGCATAGCCGTCAGAGCCATCACCATATCATACTCAAATCCATTGACTTCTTCCTCTGCCTGATAAAGGCTCTTCCCAAACGTGTTTGTGGTCCGTAGCGGCCCAATTGCATCCGGCAGCTTATAATACGGCTCTACAACGATGCGTTCGATCTCGATCCAATTCTGGAATGTTTTCAGGTAATGTGCATCCAGCAACGTCTCCACATACTTCCGGATCCGGTAAGCAAATCCCTGCGGAGCCTGTTCCAATGCAGCTAATGTTTCCCTATCCATGTCATCCACAATGCGGTCAATATAGCCACGTAACTCGCCGTCGTCGATCATATCCATCTTATTCAGGGAGCGGTGGATGATATCCTTGCAGGTACGCACCTTCTGTTCCGGTGAAAAGTGGGAAAACTGCTCCTTGAAATACCTTTGGTCTGTTTCTGACATCTTAAAGACTTTCGGCGTGCTCCCCTCTTTATCGCTGATATCCACCTTGGCAATTTCATCATCAGCCCGGTCAAAGTCGATATCATAGCCCTTGCCCTTCAGCGTGAAACCTTCCGCAAGATGTTCTTTTTGGAGCAGAACCGTATATCCGTCAGCAAAAATGCTGTTTGGCACTTTCATAAAGAACTGCGGAAGAATCAGGTCTTTTGCTTCCTCTTTGAATTCCGGATTTATATGAAAATACGTCATCTTATCTTGTATCTCCACTGGGATATCGCTGAAGTCACTATTCATTTCGTTTTGCTGCATAGCAGCCTCAAAAGACGCTCCTTCCTTTTCTGCGACAGCAATCATTGCAGAAGCAGTACTGCCATGTGTTTCCTTCCCTTCCGTCGTACCTTCTTCTGATGATTGCTCTCTCGCTTGAAGCGTTTGCGAGAGCAGCCCGGGATCAAAGTCAAGAAACTCTTCCTGTTCTTTGGAATCACCATAATCTGACGGCTCTTCCCGAAGAAAAGATGTCTGCCGATACTCAGGATACTGATATGTTGATTTGTCTTCTTCCACAGCCACCCGGCAGTCTTTACCGGAGAACCCGGCACTGTTCAGGCCGTGAACGATCCCATCCAGCGTTTCTTTGAAGTCTCGGGAAGATGTCAGCACATAAGACATGTTCAGAGCCGCCTGTTCCATTCGCCTAGTATGTGGCTGGCGTAGTATCCTGCCCAATATCTGTTCCACATCCACCTGGCTAGTCTTATTTGCAAGGGACGCAAGAATATAAGCAAACGGACAGTCCCATCCTTCTTTCAGTGCATTAACCGTGATGATATACCTGATCCTGCAATCCCGGTCAAGCAGATCCACGCCCTTCAGTTCATTGACATCCGCCGTCTTAATCGCGATTTCCTCTGACGGGATGCCGGCTTCTACGAGCTTCCCTCTCAGCTTTTCAAAAGTGGTGCTGTCTTCCTTTCCTTTGGGCTGTGCTTGGAAAAGCACGATGGGACGGATATAAGGACCGCCCGTTTTTTCTTCCGAGACAGCCTGCTGCTCCAGATGATTCCGAAGGTCAATCGCATCTGCCACGACTTCCTGCTGGGAAGAACGGTTGTAAACGACCACGGGCAGCTTAACCATGTTTTCCCGCTTCAGCTGGACAGCATCCACGAAGGAGATGATATTGCTCTCCTTTGTGGGAGTCGCCGTCAAGTCAAGCACAAAACATGGATTAAAGTCTTTTAGCATCTTCCGGCTGAGGGTGCTTCTGGCATGATGGCTTTCATCCACAATAACCAGTGGGGATAGCTGATTGATCACCTGCAGGAGGGCGGTTTCATCTGCTTCCTCTATCGGATATGCAGGAGTGCCCAATGCTTTTGCCATAGGAGCAAGAGAACTGTTCTCCTGGCGTGCCTTCAGCGCTTCCTTTCTACCGCGGAAGGAGTCGTAGGAGAGTACCATTACCGAGAGCTGCTCTGTTACCGAAGTGATGTTGAAGTTCTGTCCGGCAAGAAGCTCCTGCTTCGTATAGATTTCCACACGCCCTCCGAAATCCGTATCCAGCTTCTGGCGATAAGGATGCGCCGGATTCCGAAGTGCCGCAAGCGTCTGTTCCAGGATGGCATCGGAAGGAACCAGCCATACAACTGCCTTTATCTTTGTCTGGGGAAGGGCACCAAATACAGGCTTAATCGCGTTGCATGCCAGAAACGTCTTCCCGCCGCCGGTCGGCACTTTGAAACAAAGATCCGGGACCCCGGGGAGAATGTTCTGGTATGCAGGAACCCCACCGAACCCCACCGGCACGTTCTTTTCTTCCCATAGCTTCCGGTAGGCCATCCCAATATTCCCGGTCTCATTCAGCAGTTCCAGATAACGGGTCAAATCGGAAATCACGTTTTTTTGATAATTCTTTAATTCCATCTCGCCCGCCTCCCTACAGCTTTGTGATATCTCGAGGGATTTTCTTGAAGGTAATGCCAAAACGCATAAGCTCTGCATCACTCAAGGCGCACCGATCCGCATAGATAATATAGCTCTCTGCTTTTTCCCTGATTGTGGACAGAAAATCGTACCCCAGAACAGTCATCTGGTTCGGCTCATAGTAAAAATAGTACGCCGTGTGGTTCAATGTCCCCAGCTGATAGTCGTGCTCCTGCCTTGTTTCCGGCAACGGCTGCCTCGTCTCCGTGTACCAGATATATTCCCGGATCTTATCCTTCTCCACTTTCTCGTTCAGGTGATCCGCATCAAGCATCAACGGCTCGCCAAGTTCATAGTAACTGAAGCTGCCGCCGGTACCTAGAACAGATTTCTTTCCTTCTCCGTATCCGGTTATAACCCGTTTGACACGTTCCGCGGTAATCGTATCTGCATAATCCATCATCTCAATTATTATAAACTTTCTGGATCCTCCATCTTCATAATTGAGATCTGTAACTGCATGTGCTGTTGTCCCTGATCCTGCGAATGAATCTAAGATAATATCGTCTTTATCGGTTGCTATCTGAAGGAAATGCCGTATCAATCTCATCGGTTTGGGATAATCAAAGACAGCCTTTCCCAAAATTGAAGCTAAAAGTTTATTACCTTCTTGGGTATGCCCTACAAGTTCGTGATTAAGCCACGTCCATGGCACCATTCCAGGCATTTCAGAAAGAAAGCGCTTTACGGCAGGAACCCCATTCCCATCTGCGCCATAAACCATTTTGTCTTCTTTCTTGAATTGCTCAAATCCTTCCTTTGTAACTCTCCAGCATCTACCTGCTGGTGGAGTGACAGTTCTTCCAGAGGGCAATTCTATTTCATACATCTGATTAGGTCGATATCCTGGTGCTGTAAAGTCGTTTGCTTTCCATGGACCGCGTGGATCATTATCTGGATTAGTAAACTGTTTCGTTTGTTCTTCTCCAAGCGGTAAAAGATTTCTTCTCTCCTTAAAAGCAACCGGATCCTTTGAAAAGCATATTATGTATTCGTGTGCATTGCTAACTGCAGTTCGAATATCAGGAGAGTATCTTTTTTGCCATACAAAGGTTGCCACATGATTAGACGCTCCAAATATCTCATTGCAGATAGCCTTCAAATATTCTTGTTCATTATCATCAATACTAATGAAGATAGCACCATCACTTGAAAGGAGCTTATGGAGAAGACGAAGCCTTGGATACATCATGCACAGCCACTTATCATGCCGTGTCAGGTCTTCACCTTCCTTACCGACAACTTCCCCCAACCATTTTCGAATCTTCGGATCGTTCACATTGTCATTGTAAATCCAGCCTTCATTTCCGGTATTATAAGGTGGATCGATGTAGATACAGCGGATTTGACCCTCATAGCGAGGCAGAAGAGTTTTCAGGGCTTCCAGATTATCTCCATGGATGATCATGTTACTACTGCCGTTGTCCTCTTCATGCCTCCCACTTTCATCAAAACTATATTTTCTCTCTAAAACCCGGAAGGGGACTTCTTGGTGATGATTGATCACTTTATCCTTTCCAATCCATTCTAATGTTGGCATAAATATCATCCCCTCTCGGAATTATTTCTCTTTAATGTATTATCCAGACTATCCATGTAAGACGTCCGCATTTTTACATCTGCAAAAATGCGAAGTGGCTGTACTATCTGCCATACACGATTGAACAAAAGCTTTTAATAAACTGAACTTGTCACGATTTCTGATTACAAAGAACTTGTATGAGATATAATCTCTCAGCATAATTCATTATCTCAGCCCATTGAATAAGCGGCAAATCACGACTTTATTCATCGTTTACTGTTTACGAAGCGAAATCAGTAAATGATACTTAGCTATTCAACGTTAACATAACTAAAATACAGTGTTTAAGCCATTATCTGATAATTCATATATTACATCAGCAACTTCGTCCAAATACATTCTGTCATGTGAAATACTAATAATTGTTCCGTTGAATTCAGACAATGCTGTTCTTATTACAGGCGCTGAAAGTGGAGAAAAATTCCTCGTCGGTTCATCGAGGACAAGGACATTTGCATTTTGCAATACCATTCCCAAAAAAATAATTTTAGCCCTCTGTCCTCCACTCAACTCTGAGATTTTATGGTGCATTTCATCTCTAGTAAACTTCATAGTCCCCATATAAGTTAAGGCCTTGGTGTATGTTTCCTTATCATATGTAGTTTGCAAAAAATCTATAGGTGTACTATCATAATCAAGAACATCTCGATAGTCTTGAGGCATATACCCGACTATGATATCCGTTCTGTTTTTGAGTTCTTGCCATATTGTCTTTAACAAAGTCGATTTTCCAACCCCATTTTTACCAATAATACATACATGCTGGTTTCCAATCACAGACAAAACAATATTTGAGGATAGTATTTTGCCATTAATCTTCAACTCGGGAAGCTCGATGTCAATTATCCTCTTTTGTGAGGGAATGAATATATTGCTATCAAACCACGTTATAATCCCCGTTTCTCTATCAGGTATTTCTGTAAAGTTATCTTTTTCTCGCTCAAAGCGCTTCCCTTTAGAAACAATAGCTTGCATGCTTTTTTTTGCATGACCATCAGATGAGGCAATTCCGTCAGGATTCTTCCAACCAGTATTATGCCGCGCTTTTTCATATAGTTGAAGAAGCCTTTCCCTTTTCTTTTTATATTCGCTTCTCTCTTTATGAGCTATTTGATTCTGCCTATCAAACTGTAGGTTCCTGAATTTCAGATAATCTTCATAGGTGAGCCTCGATACAGTAATGGAGCACCTTGTTTTGCGAATTAATTGTTCAATGTGAATAATTACATTAGCACACGAAGATATCAGCATCTCATCATGAGATATGAAGATTATCGGAATAGAAGAATCTCGTATAAACGATTCAAGAAAAATAAGTGTATCAATATCTAAATCGTTTGATGGTTCATCAAGCAGTAAAACATCAGGTTTTTTGGATAGCAATTTTAATAACTGAATCTTGATTTTTTCACCACCCGATAATGTTGATATTTGTTGAGTAGAGAACAATAATTCGTACTCCAATCCCAAACTATTAATTATATTATAATCATCATAAAAATCAGTATCGGCTAAGTATTCTGTAACTGTAAGATGTTGCTCATTCTCTCCCATAAATTGTGGCAAATAAGCCAGCAAACCATCACGTATTATTTCACCGGTATAATGTGCATAATCGCCCGTTAATTCTTCTGAATACAACAGTTTTAGAAGTGTTGATTTTCCATTTCCTTCTTCACCGATAATAGCAACTTTATCCGACTGATTTAATGAAAAAGAGAAATCATCCACTAAAAGTCTGTCATCCTTGCTAATATATATACTTACATTTCTAGATTGAAGCATCATTCTTTAAATCACCTTTTTAAATGGATAAATGGATAATGCATGATAGTCTTCTATCAATAGAGCATACTGTCAAATCATATGTTTGATCAAGAAGGCTCTATTTCTCCCCATCCTTATTAAAAACTATATTCATCAAAATATCTGATAGTGGCTCATCTTTATTAACAACAGAACTGACTGCCTTACTGAAAGTACAAGTATTTAACAAGAAGTATTTACTTCTAACAAAATGTTCTTATTAATCATTGTTGAAAGAATTGTATCCAGCGCATCGTTGTTAATTATCCACTTTTCAAAGAATAATTTGGGGAAATCCAAGTGAGCCATCACTTGAAAACCCCCGAACTCGATTGCTTTTTGCATTATCTGATAATACTCATGTATTGCTTTTGATACAGGCAAATTTCCCGCCCCTGGAAAGACTGAATTATAGCAATGATGTATCCCAGCTGTTATACAGTCGAAAGGATACGAACTATATAAAGCAAACTCATCCGGAAACATATTTGGCTCTGAAAACTCAATTCCACTTAGCAATATTATCGAACTGTATTTTTTCCGCAGACGGTTTAGTTCACTGAAGTAATCTTCAACAACAAAGTTCTGCTTTCGGTTGTCCTTGACGATTGAAAGATTTTTCTCCTCTGAATTAAAATCCACATGTTCAGTAAAACAAATAGCCCTTATACCCGATTTTTCAGCAACCAAACAGTAATCCTCCATCGTAGACACTCCATCAATTGAGAATGTCGAATGGACATGCATATCAAAATAAGCATTCATAAGAGCTCTCCCCTCATCGATATAATTCCAATCAGCAAACACATTCATCAGACAGGTAACTGACTCATGTTTATTTACTCGATTCCCCTTTTTTCCCATTCCTTCTTTTAGACTTAGTGTAAGGTCTCTTATTTGACTTCAATCTATTTGAATATCCATCATTGTTCGACGACTCCTTTTCTAATCCCGCAATATGTATTTTTTTTGGCACAATAGATTCATTGTGCCGGTTTAATCTACTTACCAATTGACCACATGCAGCTTTTATATTTCCGCCTCGAGACTCTCTGATTTTTACAGTAAGCCCTGTTTTATTTAACTTATCACGAAATGCAACTAATTCCTGTTTGTTTGGTCTTCGAACTGCTTTACAATCCGTTTCGTTATATTGCAAAAGATTAATCAATACGTTTTTATCGCGAAACCACTTTCCCAGTTGTTTTACATCATTCTCACGATCGTTTATGCCAGGTATTAATAAATACGCTATAGTAACGCTACGATTATGTCTATCTGAATATGAAAGAACTGATTGAACCACTTCATCTATATCATACCCTTTCATATGAGGCATAATAGAATCCCTTGTATGCTGGTTTGTGGCATGTAGGGATAACGTAAGCTGAATTTTTAAGTGTTCTTCTCGTAGCTTTTTCATCTGAGGAAGTGGTCCCGTTGTTGAGATTGTTATTCCATCGGTTGGAAAGTTAATTCCTTTGCGATCTCTTAAAATATGTATGGACTTTATCACATTATCATAATTAAACAGTGGTTCTCCCATACCCATGAAAACAATTCTATTCACTTTACCTTTTACTAATATGACTTGTTGAACAATTTCAGACGGTGTTAGATTTCTTACAAATCCATTTTCACCAGAGGCGCAAAAGATACACCCAACAGGACAACCTACCATGGTACTCACGCATACAGTAGTACCAGTTTTCCGTCTAATGCTTACCGTTTCAATGCAATAGCCATCTGACAGCTCGAAAGCATATTTCTGAGTATCAGCACCACGGAAGATTTCTTTAATTGTGATCGTTCTATATTTATCAGTGTTTTTAGATCTAGAGTATAATTCACGGTAAATCTTATCCGCCTCATTTTCTCCCAACACGCTTACCATTTCAGAATATGTATATCCATATGGATCCTTATATATATCCTTTGGTTGAACAGAAATATTCTTAACCATATTTGAGCCATGACCTCCAATTTATAAATGTTTTATAACTAAGTATATCGCAAAAAATTTATAGTTCTTTTGCAACACCTTCTTTAAAAATTTCGATAGAATCCAACATCTTCAAAGTCCGTTCATCACTACTAAAGACTGCAAACAGAGCCAAAAATACAGTCCAACTCATTTTTTTCTTACCATTTTCTATTGCATTGTATGTTTGCCTTGAAACGCCTATCCTTTCAGAGATATCAGCTTGAGAAGCGCCTATCCTTGCGCGAAGTACAGGCAACTCTATTATCATTGTATTGATTAGCTCAATTTTCTTACTGTTGTTAAACTCCACTTTTAGCTCCTTTCCGAAAGAATAATTTGCTCTCTTTAGCATAACCATGTTAAAAGCGCTACTAGATTTTTAAAAGTCTGCAAATCTTATCATAAATTGCAACACAATTTTAGCGTGTGTCGCCGATTTTGTCAATATGTCGCTATTGACGACTGCGCCTTATCTGTGTTAATTCACACATGAACTTGTTCCTATTGCCATAATCTGTGCTTTGTAATTATTGGGGTTTTTTTGTGCGCATCTATAAGAAATACTCAGGGTACTCAGGAAAAACATGTGCTTATACTCTGATTACTACAATCGAATCACAATAGAATTGAGTCAAACTCGCATACTCGCAAGCTGGGCATCTGTATATACAGATGCTCCGTTTCCACTTTTTCGGATTATCCCGAAACTGTGTAATCCGCTTGTTGGGGTCATCCCCAATCCCCGTATGATTGCCAACTCTGTTGTCAGGCTGACCGGCCATTCTGGCCGTTGTGCGGCGTTCCGCAAACAAAAAAAGATGGGGGCAGGCAGCGACGGAATTGCTCCGTTTCTGCCTTGCCCCTGATCTATGATCCTTACAATTCTTTACTTTTCCGCCGTGCTTCCTCCCGTTCTTTTTTCAGATCATCTCCGTAGAACTGTTCCACATTCTGCCTGGCTTTCAGAAGATCCTGCATTTCCCGTTTGGCCTCCCGGTAACCTTTGTACGCTTCCTTCTTCTGTGTGATCAGTCCTGCATACTCCTGGCGAAGTTCCCCGATCGTCGGCAGTTTTGTGAAACCGAATTCGTTAAAAGCATCCTTGGCCGCCTTATGCAGCAAGATCTCCGCACGGTGATCTTCATAGTATTTTCTGCTGTATCCGGACTTCCGGTAGGCTACATAAATGTTCCTGGTCTTTGCATAGTTCTGGATGTGTTTCTGTAGTGCCAGATTTGCCGCCATTTTGGATTCTGCCGTTTTGATTGTATCGTTCAGGATGTTAAAACGGGCTACGGCTGCATCGGTCTTTTCGTACAGATCCTCAAAGCTCTCGATATGATGTTCCCGCATGAAGAGGAAGGTTTCAGACATCTGTTTCAGGTTATAAACCTTCGCCCAGCGTTCATACCCGACACCTTTTCCCTGCTGCATCCGCTGCTGGATATCGATCAGCAGATTGAAACGCGGCTTCTCATGATTCTGGCTGCTGCGGCGCTTTCCGCTGATGATCTTTCCGGCGATTCTGTCGCGGATATCCGCTTCCGTAAAGCCTTCCCCGAGGGAGCGCAGGCGTATGAAGCGTTTCTGTCCGGATCCTTTTACGGAAATCTGTTTTCCACGTTTGATCTCGTAACCGGCTGCCTCCAGCTGCCGAAGGAAATCATCGAAATCTTTTGGCTTGCCGGAGAGGATTCTGTCGATTTCTCTGCAGATCCCATCCCGCAATTTTGGCTTCTTCGGATAATCGGTTCTATTTGTCCGTTCCCTGTATGGCTTTGGCTCTATCACAGACAATCCGTGTTCTAGACAAATACGGTCACTGACCTTCTGTAATGCGATGTTTGAACGGTGGAAATCCCGAAACTTTCTCCGGCAGTCCAGGGAAGTGGAATTGAAAATGATATGGTTGTGGATATGGGCCCGGTCTGTATGGGTGGCAACGATAAAAGCATGCCTTCCCTTCGTGAAGGCCATGGCCAGTTCATAACCGACCCGGTTTGCTTCTTCCGCTGAGATCTCTCCCGGTTTGAATGACTGCCGGATCTGGTACGCAATCACATCGCTTTTCTGATCCCGTCCGGTGTACTGCCGGTACTGCCTTTTGGAGAGCAGGAATTCTTCATCACAGGTCATGGGATCACATTCGTAGGCCGTGACCAGATTTCCTTTTTCTGTTTTCTCCGGGTTCTGGGCATAGTCTGTCCGGGCAGCCAGGCATTGCGCCAGCGTTTTCCCTTTGTTGATATGCATCGCAATCAGCCTGGTTGCTGCCATGGTTTCGCCGCCTTTCACATAAAAATACCGGCGGCCCTGCAGAGGAATAGTCCACAGAACCGCCGATCATCTTATTATCTATTCTTTCTCTTTATCAGGAATGAAGGAACGCCGTCAGATGCTGATTCCAGCTTTCCAGCGTAACGATCACGAAGCTTGCTCCGAACAGAACAAGAAAACACGCAGCTTCCATCAGACCAAGGAGTACGGTCTGATTCCAGAGATGCTTCACGACAGTGTATACCCCACATCCGAAAAGGAACAGCATGATCGGCCCGATTACATAACAGGAAAGCTTCGCCATGACATCCAGTATAAAATGCAGAATCCCTATCAATAACATCAGGGGAAGTACCATGATTTTCAAAAATTTCCGTACAACTTTCATCGTCGTTTCCTCCTTCCGGTTCCATTGTAGATATATCTTCAGGAACCGGCAATGATGTCGCCACTTTCTCCAGTGACAGTAGAGGCCGATCCCTATGTAAAGAGGCAGCCGGACACTGCCTCAAACTTGCTGTTTTCCGGTACAGATCCCCCACATTTGCCGGGTCACTGTATGGTGGACAGCCGCGCGAGAAGGTTCTTCCCGATCTGCCAGAATGTCTCGAATCGTTCCTGCAGATCCCGGATATCTTCTTCGTAGATGCTGCCGGTCTGGTGGGCCTTTTTCGTGTACTGATTCAGATTATTGCTGCACTGACGGAGAAGGTGAACCAGCTCCTTCACATCTGTCAGATCAAGGTTTACGCAGTACCCGTCCAATGCCATTTTTCGGATGAAAGCGCTCATATTCTGGACGCCGAGTTCATCCATCTTCAGCCGGATCCTTTCTTTGTCTGCCGGGGATACCCGCAGGATAATGATTTCGTCCCTTCTTTCTTTTCCTGTCATAGCGCCACCTCCACAGGACGGATAGGAGAGGAGCGGTATTCTGCAGCCTGTTCTGCTTTTTCCTTCAGCTGTGCCAGGACAGAAGGTTTTTCCTCTTTCCCATAAGCTGCCCTCGTTTCCGCCACTGCTGCCACATCGGATACCTCGTCAACATCTGCTGCCGCCACCGGTATATCCCGTTCATCCATATTCAGAGCCGCATCCAGCTCCGCCAGCCTTGTGGATTTCTCCCTGAGTTCCGCTTCCTGCGGGAAAGGTTTTCCGACTTCCTCCTTGGCCGCCGCCTGCTGCTTATAAAGATTGTCCAGAGTATCCTGCACTTTCTGCAGCCGGTCAGGCATAGCCGCAAGGCAGTTGTCCAGACGGGTAATATTGCCCCGGGCATCCGTGCCCAGCGTGGCCCTGTGGCTCATGCTGCCCTTCAGGATGATTTCAAAATCCTTCCGAAAACTGTCATAGGTCAGTTCCATCGCAAACCCCCGGTAACTGCCGATCGTAACAGTGGAGTCGCCGCCATTATACTCCTTGCAGGCAGCAAGGATCGCTTCACCTGCCTGTTCCTTATCCGTGAACCGTTTGCCCTTCACCTCCATTCCTACGAAATCCTCTTTGGGGAGAGGATGCGCTGCCAGTGTTTCCAGGTCTCTCTGAAACCCGGCGATATACCCTTTGTTCCGTTCGATCTCCGCCGGGAACACTTTCAGCAGCTTGTCCTCCAGGCGGTACTGCTGGCTCCGATGGTCCGCTTTCAAAACCTTCAGCCTTGCCACTTCCACGTCCAGATCCATCTTCTCCCGGATCAGCGGATTACCTGCGCAGAGCGCCTTGATCTCCGCATAGGACAGCGCCTGCTCGTCCACATCGTCACAGGATCGGACCGGCGATTTGCTGGTCATGATCTGACTGATGAATTTCTGTTTGTTCTCCAGCGTCTGGTACAGATAGGCATCAAAGGTCCCCTCGGTCACATACTGGAATACTTTCACCTCCGGGTTCTGGTTCCCCTGACGAATGATACGGCCATTGCGCTGCGTCATATCCGCAGGACGCCAACCCACATCCAGATGATGGACGGCGATCAGCCGGTCCTGCACATTCGTCCCTGCCCCCATTTTCTGGGTACTGCCCAGAAGCGCACGCACCTGACCGGTGCGGACTTTGGCAAAGAGTTCTTTCTTTTTTGCTTCCGTATCCGCGTCATGGATGAAAGCGATCTCTGCTTCAGGAATCCCCCGGGCTGCCAGCTTGGCTTTGATGTCATCGTATACATTAAACGTGCCATCATTTTTCGGAGTGGACAGATCGCAGAAAACAAGCTGCGTCAGTCTCCGATCATTCCCCTCTTCCCAGATCCGGAAAACATTATTTACGCAGGCATTCAGTTTGCTCCCGGGATCATCCGGGAGCAAAGGGTTCATTAGCCTCTGGTCAAGGCCGATTTTCCTTCCATCGGAAGTGATCTTCAGCATGTTATCGACCGATGGATCGACGCTGCCGCTGTGTACCTTAGCCGCACGTTCCGACAGCGATGCCACCATTTCTTTCTGGATTTCGGACGGCTGCACCACCACCGTTTCAAAGTCTGCCTCCGGAACCGGAAGATCCAGCTGGTCGCTGGTCTTGATATCCGCCACTTCCTTGAACATGGACATCAGCTCCGGCAGATTGAAGAACTTCGCGAACCTTGTCCTTGCCCGGTAACCGGTTCCTTCCGGTGCCAGCTCGATGGCTGTTGTGGTTTCACCGAAGGTAGAAGCCCAGCAGTCAAAGTGCGTCAGACCTTTCTGCTGCAGCGTCCCATACTGGAGATACCGCATGACGGTATAAAGCTCCGTCATGGAGTTGCTGACCGGCGTGCCGGTAGCAAAGACCACGCCCTTGCCTCCAGTGATCTCATCCATATAACGGCACTTCATAAACATATCTGAGGATTTCTGCGCCTCCGAAGTGGACAGACCCGCCACGTTCCTCATCTTTGTGTAGAGAAAGAGGTTTTTAAACGCGTGCGACTCATCCACGTACAGCCGGTCTACGCCCAACTGCTCAAAAGTGATCACATCGTCCTTTTTCCCTTCGTTCATCAGCTTATCCAGCCGCGCCTGAAGGGATTTCCGGGTTTTTTCCATTTGTTTGATGGAAAAGCTCTCCCCGTGGCTGTATTTCAGCTCGGAGATCGCATCCGTGATTTCGTCGATCTGTTCCCGGAGAAGCCGTTCCTGCCGCTCTGCCGAGATCGGGATCTTCTCGAACTGGGAATGTCCGATGATAACGGCATCATAATCGCCGGTGGCGATCCTGGCGCAGAACTTCTTCCGGTTTTTCGTTTCAAAATCCCGCTTGCTGGCCACCAGCAGCTTCGCACTGGGGTACAAACGCAGGAATTCATTCGCCCACTGCAGCGTCAGGTGGTTCGGCACCACGAATAGTGCTTTCTGGGAAAGGCCCAGACGTTTGCTCTCCATGGCTGATGCCGCCATCTCGAAGGTCTTGCCCGCACCGACCTCATGGGCCAGCAAAGTGTTCCCGCCGTACAGCACATGGGCAATCGCTCCCAGCTGATGTTCCCGGAGTTTGATATCCGGGTTCATCCCTACGAAATGGATGTGGGATCCGTCATACTCCCGGGGACGGATGGAATTGAACAGCTCATTGTATTTCTGCACCAGCTGCTCCCTGCGCCGGGGATCCCTCCATACCCAGTCCCGGAAAGCATCCTTGATGGCCTGCTGCTTCTGCTGGGCCAGGGTGGTTTCCTTTTTGTTCAAAACCCGGCGCTTCTTACCATCCGCATCCTCCACAGTGTCATAGATCCTGATGTCCTTCAGGTTCAGGGTTTCCTCCAGAATCTTGTAGGCATTCGCGCGGTCCGTGCCGTAGGTCACATAACAGGCCACATCGTTATAGCTGGGATTGGTTTTTCCCGTGATCCTCCATTCCGCCGTATACGGGGAAAACATTACCTCGATACTGCGGCGGAGATAATAGGGTGTTTCAAAAGTCTCATTCATGAACTGCCGGATGATGTCGGGGGCCAGCCAGGTCGCGCCGAGGCGTACATCGATCTCCGATGCATCCAGATCCTTTGGCTGAGCTTTTTCCAGTGCGGTCACGTTGGCCTGGAAGAACGGGTCACTTTCCGCCGCGATCCTTGCCAGCTTCAACTTATGCCGCACCTCCCCCGATAGATACTCATCCGCTGTCTGCCAGCCCTTTTCGATCTCAACCTCTGCCATAGGGTCTTTGAAGATAACGCCCTGCAGCTCCGTGATGATCTCCCAATATTCCCCCGGCGTGCCAAGTAACTCCGCCATATAAGGCAGGTCAACCCTGCCTTTCTCCCCGATGGAAATCGCCAGTGCCTCGCTCGGCGTATCCACCTGCGTCACTTTCCGTTTCGGACGGATGGTTCGCTTTGTGAACATGTCCGCCTTGCTCTCCAGTTCGCCGTCCTCGTTGATATTCTCCAGTGAGCAGAGCAGGTAATAGGACGAATCCTCGGCAAATGCCTGGGCATTGGCACGGGAATTGATAATCCCGTATTCCGCAGTGAAGCTGTCATAGGCGGCGTTCAGCTCCCGCTGTTTTGCCGCAATCTCTTCCTCCGGATAGTCGTTCATCTGGTAGTCGATCAGCTCATTGACGATCTGTCGCAGAACAACCAGCCCCTTCACGCGGCCTTTCATCCTGTCGTTCAGGTCTACCGGGCGCATGACGGAGTTTTCCCGGAAGAAGACCTCCCCGGCGACTACCGTATAGGAAAAGTTCTTCACGTTCGGATCCGCCGGGATGGAATCCGGGATGTCCCCGAAATCCTGCTCAGTAATGTCCTGCGGCG
>JAGAXP010000022.1 GCA_017940955.1 Oribacterium sp. | reverse complement strand
TAATATTCGTCATGTTTTCTTAAAATTCAAGTATCTTTTTTTCAGTTTCACTTCAGCATGCATTGTTATCATGATGCCATCAGTTACAAAACCTGTGTGGGATTGCAGATCACTTTCCTGTATAGGATATCGGCTGAGAAAAAATAAGGTTTGATTTAATGAATTAAAAGATAAAACCTAAGGAGGCTAAAAATGAATACAAAACATGCATTAGCAGCATTAACAGCTGCTGCCATGATAGCAGGAACTTCCATTCCGGCATATGCAGACAGCAGAACTGCGATTTCTTCGGTAACCATCAATGTGGCAACCGATCTTTCAATCGGTTCAACTTCCAGCGATGTGGAAGTTACAACAAGTTCTTCATTATATGATGTTTACAGTGCGACCATTACAAATACACCGAGTGATGGCTGGGAAGAGGATGATAACCCAAAGGTACAGATCAAGCTCCAGCTTGAAGACAGCGATGATTATAAGTGGAATATCACGAAATCCGATGTCACGGTAACCGGTGATGACGGTTCAGTCACATCAGTTTCAGGAGGAAGCGGCCACGGATACCTTACTATCGTTTATACGCTTAAGGATCTTGATGAAGTTTACACCAACTGGTCAAGTTCTCTCGATCTTGATATAGATGATGCAGACTGGCAGTACGGAAACGGTATTGCAGACTGGACAGCTGCCGAAAGCGCAAAAAAATATGAGGTAAAGCTTTACAGAGGCAGCTCTCTTCTTACAACCGTAACAACCACAAATACCTACTACAGCTTTGCTAACTATTTTACATCCGCAGGTACTTACAGTTACAAGGTACGTGCAATATACACAAGCTCCCATAAGGGTGACTGGGAAGAGTCCGATGACAATTACGTAACAGAAACTGAGGCAAGCTACATTTACTCAAAATATAACTCAAGTGTCAACAGCACTGCTTCTTCTACCTCAAGTTCCTATGTAACAGGTCTTACAGGTTCAACCGTATACGGACCGACAACATTGGCAAACACACTGGCAAATTCAACGGGCGGTCAGTGGATTCAGGATCAGTACGGCTGGTGGTACAGAAATGCTGACGGCTCCTGGACTTCCAACGGCTGGCAGCAGATAAACGGTAAGTTCTATTATTTCAACTCCTCCGGATATATGCAGACCGGATGGATCCTTTGGGACTACCAGTACTACTATTGCGGCGCTGACGGAGCAATGCTCACTAACACAACAACCCCTGACGGCTACTATGTAAACTCCTCAGGTGTCTGGGTTTCAAATTACAGCCCGTATAGCTATACTGCATAAGTTCCCCCAGTCGCCAGAGCCAGCGGGCATCCATATGACAACGGGTCGCTTCGGCGGAAAGATCTAAAATATCCCCCCTAAGAACCACTAGGCCCTCGCCAATGTCAGAGATTTTCTTTATGAAAACTCTGACTTGGCGAGGGGGCTAAGGAAAATGAAATCCAAGTGGTTCTAAGGGGGGATATTTTGATCTTTCTCGCCGAAGCTCAACGTTGTCATATGGATGCCCGCTGGCTCTGGCTCTAAATTTAATCCCGATAGCTTGTATTACTCATCAAACCCCACAACCCATGTGATTACGAATCCTAAAGCTGTTGCAAGTACTGCTGCAATGCAGGCAAAGACAAAGTTCTGCATTGTGCCGCCGAGGAAGATAGGAAGTGTAATGAATGAGCAGGATGCTGTTGCATAGGCACGGACATCGAATATACCTACAAAGACACCTGTGATTGCTGCTGCAATGATGGCTGAGAT
The DNA here is from genome assembly GCA_017940955.1 of Oribacterium sp. The sequence continues at coordinate 12,899 of JAGAXP010000022.1, read as the reverse complement.
AAGTGGCTTTCTCAGACGGATGAGACAGCCGTAAAGTGCAGGCTCGGTTACTGAAAGGAGTGCTGTTACGCCTGTTGAGATTCCTGTCTGCTTATTCTCTGCCTTTTTGGCCTTAACGCCCACATTGGGAGTTCGATTTCGGATTTTTCTATCAAAGCGGCCCGTTTCTATGACCTATTATTTTGCGAGAAGTATCACACCATTTCCGGCGCCAATGCGGTCAGCACCGGCGTTAATAAGCTCCATAGCCTGCTCATAGGTCCTGATTCCGCCGCTTGCCTTGACCTTTGCGCGGTCGCCAACAGTCTTTTTCATGAGAGCAACATCCGATGCAAGGGCTCCGCCGGTGGAAAAGCCTGTTGAAGTCTTTACAAAGGAAGCTCCGGCTTCAACCGAAAGCTCACAGGCTTTCACGATCTCATCCTTTGTGAGCAGGCAGGTTTCGATTATAACCTTCACGGTTCTGCCTTCACTTGCATCAACCACTGCCTTGATATCGGCTTTCACCATTTCATAGTTTCTGTCTTTCATGCCACCGACATTTATGACCATGTCAACCTCATCAGCTCCATCCTGAACCGCTGTCTTTGCCTCAAATGCCTTTGCCGCAGTACTCATGGCTCCGAGAGGGAAACCCACAACACAGCAAACCTTGACATCGCTGCCCTTAAGCTCTTCTGCCACAAGAGGTACGTGACAGGTATTGACACATACAGATGCAAAGCCATACTCCTTTGCTTCACTGCAATATCTTTTGATAGTTTCTGTAGTGGCATCCGCCTTAAGCATTGTATGGTCGATCATTTTTGCGATATTCATAATTTCCCCCTTATTGTTACTTATAATAATCCTTTATGCCTTATCTATTGAACACTCATGTTCACCTGTTTTAGCATTATAATTTATGCCCACAAGAAGAATGTTTCCTTTATAAGGTTTTAATATATCTATGTACCCTTTTTCTTTTATCTGAGTAATAGCACCGCCTGATGTCTTATTCCATTTAAGTTCTATCACCATTGCAGGAAGTCTGGATAGGGAAGTTGGTATGAAAACAACATCTGCTATCCTCTTTCCTGATGGCATTTCCTCAATCTTAATGCATTGACCTACTGCCGTAAGGTAGGCATACTTAATAATAGACCTAAGTGATTGCTCATTATTGTAATACTGTGGTGCGTATTGTTCTCCTCTGATTTCGGTCATCGCAGCAGCTACCGCTTCACCGTCTTCATTCAAAGTATCTTCAAGAAGCTTTTGAGACCTTTTGATCAGCCTCACCCACGTATTATTGATTCCCTTTTGAGATAAGAACTGTTTAAACTCAATTCTCACCTCTTCATTTGGAATCTGTACTGTCTTTTCTTCCTCATGATAAGTCAGATATCCTAAATGAATGAGCAGTGTAAGTACATCATCTGCACTTGCAAAAGTCTCAAAATCATTCTGAAACAAATCGACGTTAACAGGTATTTTTTCTCCGGATATCAGGCGGGCCACAGTTTGCTGTAATCCTTCAAAGTCCATATTGATATAGTTTTTCAATGATTCAGCTGCAGAAGTCTTTCTCCAATACGATTGGCACTTACCGGACTTTAACGCCTTCATTACAGAATAAGGATTATAAACCGATCCCACTAATGGAAGATCATAACCATCGTACCATGCCTTTATCTCCTCAAACCCAACTCTTGTACCTTTACAGCGCTGTTTTACTTCTTCCTCAGTAAAGCCTACAAAATTTCCAAATTCAAGAGTATCCAGCATTGATGATTCATCAAATTCAGAAATTGCTGACTGCGACCCATCTTTCTTGATTGGTAGAATTCCTGTCATGTATGCTGCTGCAACAGCTTTAGGAGTGAAGTTGTTATTCTTAAACCATCCACGCAGCATATTAAGATACACCGTCTGAGCTTTTTCATCGTCCTTGGCTTCCCTGATCATGGCATCCCACTCATCAATAATAAAAATAAACGGTTTCCCATCTTTTTGATCAATATAATGAAGCATGCAGTCTTCAAGGCTTTTATCAATAGGTGCATCTGAATCCAATACTAACACTTCTTCTTTTACTGCCTTTGCAATTCTCGAAGGAATGTCCGTAAGAGGGATTTGCTCTCGTTTTGCATATGAGATAAATCCCGATATATCGAGACATATAACATTATAATTATTAATATGTTCCTCATAACTCTCTGACTCCGCAATAATCTTGTCATCAAATAGTTTGTGTGAATCGCAAGAGCAGTCATAATAAGCCGTCAACATCTTTACTGCATACGACTTACCAAAACGTCTCGGTCTGCTAAGGCAGATCAGACTCTCATCGCCGCCAATTCTATCATTAAAAAGCTCAATCAATGCAGTTTTGTCTACATAGTTTGAGCCGCTAATTCTCTTAAACGCCTGATTACCAGGATTAACATATGTCCCCATAAAATCAGCCTACCTTTTTATGAAATTTCATCATTCTGCTACCTTCCACCCTACAAGCCATCTAATATGTAGAGCATCACACCGTCCCCTCAAATAATACCTTATCCCCTATCTCAACTCTATTTAGTATTTCCTATGATTCCTTATTCGTTTACTTATATTATAATAGTATACAGACATAATATCATAATATTCATCGATAGGGAGAGCTCCTATGAATAAAAAGCTGATTCACACAATAGCGACTTTTTTTTCCATCCTCTTGATATCAAAAGCCTATACAAACGTGGCATTATCCTATGGCACTGTTCCAACTTATTCCGGGACTACAGCGCAGATCCAGACAACTTCCTCTGCATCTCTTCAGGTCATCGGTGCCGATCTCTGCGACAGTACCGGTGCAAAGAAACAGCTGAAGGGCATCTCAACCCATGGTATCCAGTGGTTTCCGGAGTATATCAATGCCGACTGCTTCAGATTTTTCCGGGATAACTGGGGCTGCAATCTCATTCGTTTTGCCATGTATACGGAAGAAGGAGGATATCTCAGTTCCAACGAAAAAGCGGCGCAGCTGAAAGCCTTAATTGATAACGGCGTTCAAAGCTGCACCTCCCTTGGCATGTATTCTATTATTGACTGGCATATTCTGAGCGATTGGAATCCTCTCAGTCACGTTGAAGAAGCGAAAAGCTTTTTCAGCAGCATGTCAGCATTATACAAGGATAACCCCTATGTCATATACGAAATCTGCAATGAGCCAAATGGCAGAACCTCCTGGAACGATATAAAAGCCTATGCTGAGCAGATAATCCCGGTTATCCGTGCCAATGCTCCCGACGCCATCATTCTCGTCGGAACCCCAACCTGGTCTCAGGATGTAGATCAGGCTGCCATGAATCCCATTGCACCTTCGTTAAGTCATAATGTGATGTACACTCTTCACTTCTATGCAGCCACTCACAGGGATGACCTCCGCAGCAAACTTTTGACCGCAAGAGCATCCGGACTCCCTATCTTCATCAGTGAATTCTCCACCTGTGATGCATCAGGAAACGGATCTGTGGACTACAACTCAGCCCAAAGCTGGTTCAGCCTCATAAAAGAAAATAATCTTTCTTTTGCCGGCTGGAATCTTTCAAACAAAGCGGAATCCTCTGCAATTTTGAAACCCGGAACTGTAAGCACAACCGGTACCTGGACCGACGGCGACTTCTCGGAAACCGGACTACTTCTGAAGAGCCTTATGACCGGCTGATGAATAATCTTATATACCCCAAAAAAGGGATGCACATGCTCAAGCATTGTGCACCCCTTTTTTGTGTAAACAAACCTCTTATTATGCTATTTGAAGCAAAATTATATTATTCTGCCACCTTCCACCCTACAAGTTTTCTTGATTTTGAATCAAATGTTACACCAATCTTATATAGTTTTCTTTCGTCTGCAATATACGGCAGTGCATAATCCTTTGTATCAATCTGAGCAAGAGCAGCCTCGGCTGTATCATCTCTCTTAAACTCAAACAGATAGATATATTTATCTGTCCTTATGCACAAATCAATGCGCCCATCATAAATCTGTCTTTCGCAGTCAACATACCTTCCCAGAAGTATGGCAAGCAAATAGACAACCGACTGGAAATAATGCTCAAAGGGATCATCTTCTCTCGTATAGGTAATACTGGCAAATAATCCCGTTAGCACGTCTCTTATCTTATCCAACTGCCCATTTTCAATGTAATCATCCAAAGTAAAGATATCGAGACCATTGCCGGGAGTTGCTTTTGGAACATAATATTTTAAAAGGCTTTCGATGAAACCATATTTCACTTCATCATTCGGAAAGCATAATGTGTATCTTCTGCGTTTTTTATCATAATCAGCTATTGTAATATATCCTGTTTGATAGAGAAGTGGAACCAGATCCAAAGTATCTCCGGTATAATCCTTTAGGGTAGCTTCATTTGCAAAAATAGTCCTATTTGTAAATTTTTGAACTTCAAATCCACTATCCTTTATCTTACTCAAAAGGAATGTTGGTGTTCCCGTTTCAAACCAGTAAGAACCAAAATCCTTTGAAAAGAATGCATTTAATAAACTGAACGGGTTATAAACACCTTCAGCCGAAGGATGGAAATGATAGCCATCATATTGTTGTTTGATTGTACTCAGACATTCATCAGTGTTTAGCCCCTGTCTATCCGCCAGCATATGAACTTCCGGGTCAAAGAAATCACTAATCTCACGATCTGTAATCCCACATAACGTAGCATATTCTTTATCCATAGAAATATCCTTAAGCTGATTTAAATCACTAAAAATGCTGACCTTATGGAATTTAGTTACACCGGTAATAAATATGAACTGGATTGATTCATCGCAGCTTTTCAAAACACTGAAAAAGCCCTTAAACACCTCTTTATTATGATCCTGAAGTTCCTTTCTATTAATTACATCAAGCAGTGGTTTATCATATTCATCAACCAAAACCACAGAACGAAGGCCTGTCTTTTCCTTTGCTTTTATGAGAAGCTTCTGAAATCTTTCTCCTAAAGCATTAGCTTGGTTTTCATAGCCATACTCCTCTTCCCATTCCGAAAGCATAAAAGATAACTTCTGCTCCAAAGCTCCTTCAGTCTGATAGTTTGCTCCGTTAAAATCAAAATAAAATACAGGATATTTCTTCCATGCATCCAAATTATTCTTTTCCAGTTCTTCTATTGCAAGACCCTCAAATAATTCTTTCTTACCCTCCCAATACGCCTTCATGGAAGAAAGAAGAAGACTTTTTCCAAATCTCCTGGGTCTGCTCAAAAAGTACGGAACGTTATTATGAGCAAGTCTGTATATAAACTCTGTCTTATCAACGTAAATAAAATTGTCAGTTCTGATTTTTATAAATCCCTGTATACCTACAGGCAATTTTCTGATCACATCTCCCATATCGCAGATCTCCTTCGAAATAACCTGGCAAAATTATATCATTGCCAAAGTCTATTCACAATTCAACCTATATTTAGTGCTCACGACTAAGGTCACGAATGTGTGGCAGCTAATTATCAACACTCTATATATCATGCAATCCGCAGCAAAATCTTCAAAGCATATGCCACGAAAGACAGTATCACTGTCAGAACAATATACTTTAGTCCATAGTTTAAACGATCACATCTTATATGAAGCTTATCAAGATTTTTATTGATGACTGACCGGTAAAGAACTATAAGTTCTGTTATTGCATCCTCCTCCGGCATTTCGTTGAGCTTTAAACATTCAATTTTTACCGGATCCATGCGGAGTATCCCTTCCGGTTCCAGAAGACGCATAAGGTATATCAAAATATAAACGTATGAGATAATAACTGCACAACACATCAGGATATAAAGCCCTGCAACTACTGATTTTGCCGTAGGTCCCTGAAAACTGATCTCCGTAAAACTCGAAAACAGTCCTGTGATAAACACAAACAGGAAACCGCAGAATGTAATGATGATATAAACCTTATTATCGAGCTTATTGCTTCGGTCAAAGACATTGGAATACTCAATGCGAAGAGTTTCCAGTTCCTGGCGGTTTCCGTTCTGCCGGATATCAGTTTTCCCGACAACAGCCTGCTGTTCCGAAATATTGGCAATTTCTTTTTGTTCTTTATTCATGGACACCTCTCATCTATAATCGCGTGTTTTTCAACGTTTATTTCTGACACACAGATGCAGCTCTAATTGGCTCCTTATTTAGCGGCATAAGAATACCGCCGGATGTCTTTCTCCAATCCAACAAAAAGATTTGGAAATCCATGAATCCAATTTCATTGTTGTCATATGACACCAAACAGACTGCTTATGTCTTCGTCAATTATTCTGTCACTTTTGCATTCAGCATTTTGAAGCATCTTTTCTACTCTGTTTTCCAGAGCGACGCCGATGAATCTGTCAACGTCTATGCCTCTAAGACTGAAGAAATAAAAGGGGTTCTCATCAAATCGCACTCCGATTCCGTACATCACAGCGGCTACATGCTTGCACATAAGAGCCCAGTCCGGGCAGCTGCAGCCGAAGCTTATTTCCTTTACAGTTGGAAAAAGTCCCCCTTCGGAAGTGAATACTTCCTTGAGTTCTTCCGGGAATTCACCACTTACCAGCTTCTCAAGACTCTCTATCCTGGTACTGCATTTATCGATGATCTTCTGGCAGTTTTCTTCAGAAAGTCTGCCAATCCTGATCTCAACATTGTAAGGTGAACGTCTTCTGCCCTGCACCTTGGCAAGAACCCGTCCGTCATGAATCTGAAGATCGATAACTGTGCCTGAACGTACATAACCTTTCCCACGGTCAAGCCTGCTGCTGTAATCCGCATAGCTTTCGAGATTCCGGCACCAGGCCTGTCCCCACCAGCTGGTACATATCTCACCGCGTCTGGTTTTAGGTATGATAGGTGAATAGTTTTTTCCTTTCTTTTTAGCCGTTGAGGCACTCTCTTTTGCCTTACGCCTCAATTCTTCTGCAGACGGTTGAGAGTAAACCGTATGATCGTCCCAATATCTCGCCATATCTTATATCTCCAGTTTCATAAGGTTAATAAGCTCAGAGTCGGACATCTCCGTGATCCAGTTCTCGCCTGTTCCCACAACACTTTCCGCAAGAGACACCTTATCTGTTATCAGTTTATCTATACGTTCCTCTATAGTTCCCACGGAAACAAATTTGTGCACGATAACACTCTTATTCTGACCTATCCTGTAAGCTCTGTCGGTTGCCTGATTCTCCACTGCGGGATTCCACCATCTGTCAAAATGTATCACATGATTTGCGGCTGTCAGATTCAGTCCGGTGCCTCCCGCCTTAAGAGAAAGTATCATATACGGCACATAGGTCTCAGCATTAAACTGATCCACCAGCTTCTGACGTCTGGAAACCGGCACCCCGCCGTGGATGACCAGACCCTCGCACTCAAATATCTCTGTAAGGAACTTCTCAAGATACGGAATAATTTCTTTATACTGAGTAAAAATAAGCACTCTCTCACGTCTTGAATATATTGTCTCACAGAGCGCCCTCATAACTTCAAACTTGCCGCTGTCCTTTGGCGAAAATCTCTCCTGTCCAAGAAACTGATCCGGATGATTGCAGATCTGTTTAAGCTTTGTTAATGTCGCAAGCACCAGACCTCTTCTCTTCATTCCGTCTACTAAGTCCAATGCTTTTTCAAGATCTGCGACCTGTTTTCTGTATAAAACGATCTGCTTCGGCGAAAGATTTACATAATCAATCTTTTCAACCTTATCAGGCAGGTCTTTGATGATCTTTTTGTCACTCTTCAGGCGGCGGAGAAGAAAAGGACTGATGATGTTTTTAAGCTTTCCATAGCCTTCTGAATGCTGGGGAAGTTCCTTTGTGAATTTACGGAATTCGTCAGAAGTTCCGAGAAGGCCTTTATTCAGGAAGTCAAAAAGTGACCATAAGTTCGTAAGATCATTCTCTATGGGCGTACCTGTCATGGCGATCTTATGAACTGCAGGAATCTTTTTAATGGCTCTGGTCTGTTTTGTAGCAGGATTCTTTATGGCCTGAGCTTCATCAAGGATGAGATAATCTGCCTTTCTTTTGGAAAGCCCTTCCATCCTTAGTGCCATACCATAGGTCGTAACATTAATAAAGGACGGATCATCCAGATACTGTTTTTCCATTACTTCCGCCTTTTCGCCATGCATGATCCTGAACGGAAGATCCGGAGCGAATTTTTCCACCTCTTTTTCCCAGTTTCCAAGAAGAGATGCCGGCACTATCAAAAGCGCGACCGCATTCTTATCCTTCTTGTAGACCCATGAAAGAAATGTGATTATCTGGAGAGTCTTTCCGAGACCCATGTCATCAGCAAGGCAGGCTCCGAAATTGATATTATTCATGTAGCAAAGCCATCTGAAGCCCGTCTCCTGATAAGAACGGAGATCGGCTTTGACTGTCTTTGGAACCTTTTCATTCTTTATATTCTGGGGTTTCTTGAGATTTCCCAAAAGAGTTCCCAGCCATTTGCCGTTTGTAACCACGGGTCCGATGTCAATGTCTATCTTGTCAGAAGAAAGACCTGCCTCAAACTTCAAGGCTTCCAAAAGGCTCATATCACCACGATACTTTTCAAGATCCCCCAGCATTCTTTCAAGACGTGAGTGATTGACCTCAACCCACTTGCCCTTCAGAAGGGCAAGTCCTTCGGTCTGATCCAAAAGGCTCTTAATATCACTTTCAGTCAGTGGCACACCATCCACTGTAAGCTCCGGAACCATTGATACAATGGACTCTGCTCCCAGAAGTGCAGGCTTGTCTTCACCAAGCTTTACCTGCATTGAAATGCTGCTCTGTCCACGCTTCCACCAGTTCGGAAGACGGCATACTACACCGCATTCCTCTATTTTCGGAACCGCCTTTAAAAATTCATAGGCTTCTTCCGAGGTCATTCTCAACGGATGAAACATTTCCCCTGACTCCACAAAGGAAGCAATGAGCGGGGAAACCTCTGCTGTTCTTCCGAGACACGCAAGAAGCTGAAGGAGCTTGTCCCTGTCATGCTTGTATTCCTCCAATGCATAGGACAGGGGTACATGTCTGACTCCGCCGTCTTCATCTTTTGTAGCATAGGTTGCCAAAAAGGCAAAGGGGTTTCCGGTATCATCCCTGGTATTCTCAACAAGATGAAAAAATATCCTTTCCGGAACCCTCAGATCCTGACTAAGCTCCGTAAGATACATTCCGGCTGTTCCCTCGTACTCACGAAGACCGGCTGTAAAAACCGAAGAAAGCCTCATGACCTGAAGGGCGATCCAGGCTCTGCCTATATTCTCCGTTCCTATTCCGAAGGGAATCGTCATTTCAAGTTCTTCGCAGGTCTCTTCTGAAAGTTCTATCTGCACCTTATCTCTCAGTACTTCAAGATCGGGATTACTCTGCACCGCCTTGATAAAATAGCCGGATAATCTTTTCAGAAACGCAAAGGAGGGGCTTTCTCCACCACTTACAGGAGAAAGTCCCGCCTCCAAAAGAGCCTTGTATTTATCAGCTATGAATTGCTGCCTCAGTTTCTGTTCAGCTTCAGCGCCTGTAATTTCATCTTCAGGTCTGTCAACTATAAAACTGTCCTCCGTGAATATGAATGAGAGCAATGTATTTCCTCCTTTTTTGTATCAAAACTCATCATTGGGAATGATTATACATCTTCCGGAATGATTTAGCAAAATTGGGTGCACAATGCTCCTGCATTGTGCACCCCCCTCCTGCTGAAATCAAAAATCTTTTATTTTAATATAATCTCACACCTGCTTAAGTGCTTCCTCCAGCGCTTTTGAAAGCTGGTCACCACAGGAGGTTCCCTTTCCTCCGCAGTCCACTCCTTTCAGGAGCCCTGCAATCTCACTTGCAGGATGACCTTCGCAAAGTCGGGAAATGGCCTTGAGGTTTCCGTTGCAGCCTCCCACAAAAGAAACATTTCGCACCTTATTTTCATCATCCAGCTCAAAGTCGATCAGTCTGCTGCAGGTTCCGCTGGTTTTATACTGAAAATGTGTCATGATCTATCTCCTTCTTCAAACTTTTCTTGAAAAAGTCCACTTGATACTCTGATCAAATATACTCTGCTTGAATTATTTTCACGAGCCTTTAACTCTAATTCTTTATTGTATATGCAGAAATATCAAATACCTTTGAATCAGGTCGGTCATCGAACTCATGGATCGTATAAACCGCATCCGTGGCACCCGGCGTATCTGAATCCGGATTTTCTGCGCGCAGGAATTTTGCAAGATGACCATCCTTATCATATAAGAAAATACACTCCGGTTCGTAACCTTCAGCCGGGAATATCTCGGCATCATAAGTTACTCCATTATGTTCCATGGTATCTTTACTGTAATTGGTTCTCTGACTGCAGACATATATATCATTGATCAGATCGTCTAACAGTTCCGGATCATTCCTGATAAAGGAAGATGACACATCGGTCACCATGATTCCGGTCATATCATCAGGATACAGATTGTAAACCTTATCATCACTGTAATAGGTGATCATCCGGTCTGTCCGACTCTTCACCTTCATAGTACGAAGAGAATGATACTGACCGTCAAGAACCTGTACCTCATATTCCTGTGTGACATCCTGAGCCTCAAGATACACATCGTACTGTAGATAGATTTCGTCAGCTGTATCCAAACGGTTCCAGAGATCAGCTGTATGTGAGTCATTACCGCTATTCGGAAGATCAAGCTCACCGTTATTTACCTTCTCAGTATACTCTTCCATTGTCATGAGTTCATAGGACGAAGTATCCGCGTCTTCTTTCGCAAAATATATAACATCCCCGCCTGTATCCGGTATTTCAAGTTCGATAATGCCATCTCTGATTATACAGTCTGCTGTTCCTCCGTCATCAACCGTAACCTGCAGCTTTTCTCCGTCCCGGGTCCATTTTTTTACAGTAGTCTTATCTCCGTTTAATGTCATGTACCCGGTGCCATCCTTTTCCAACATCAATTCAGATGTAAGCTCTAAGGATTCCGCATAGAAAGCATGACCTTCTGATAAAGCTCCGAAAGCCGTATATGTGCCTTCTATCGGTCCCGTATATTCCTTTTTTGTGGAATTTGAACCACCCAGAAGCGCCTCCTCAATATTTGAAATTTCACCCCTGGCGGAGGCTGACTCTTTTTCAGGAACCATTTCTTTATTCTCTTTAGTTTCCGACACAGCAGCCGTGGTTTCCTGAGCTGCAGTTGTTGTTGAGACTACCGCAGTTGTTTCTGTCACAGCCTCCGGTGCCTGCCCGGCATCTGTTGTCTCTGACTTTCCTCCACAGGCACTTAAAAATGTCACCATCAATAATAATGTCGTAATAGTTAATCCATTCATAAAATAATTGCCATTTCTTTTCATATTCATCCTCCTCTGAAATAAATAAGTCCTTAGTTCTTCTGCAATCATTCCGCACAGATTATCTTGCACATACATTTATGTTTTTATTTTACCATAGCCTGCCTCACTTTTATATGGATAAACTAAGAGGTGCACAATAATTGCTTATTGTGCACCCCCCGCTCAGGAACGTACTGCCTTAATTTAAAAGCTCTTTTATACTCTCTTCACTGAACTTTTCAAACTCCTCCACCGGAAGCGGCTTACAGAAATAAAATCCCTGCATATCCGAGCAGCCATTCTCCTGAAGGAATCTAGCCTGGATTATATCCTCTACACCTTCAGAGATAATCTTCAAGCCGAGGTCATTGACCATCCTTATCATATAGGACACGATGATCCTTCCTTTTGCCGGGTCACCGTTTGCGGTAAGGAAACGGAAATCCAGTTTTATACGATCCACCGGTATTTCTTTCAGCATTCGAAGTGATGAATATCCGCTTCCGAAATCATCCATCTCAACTTCAAAGCCATATTCCCGTAGCCGCCTTGAAGCATCAATGATATAGGATGAATTTTCCGTATAGGCAGTTTCTGTTATCTCTATATGCAGCTGGTCCGGAGTCAGTCTATAGGTTGTTATCAATTCCTTAAAATGATTTGGGATATCTGCCTGTTCCTTTATGTCATTTCTCGAAATGTTTACAGATACAGTTCTGTGGATCCCCTGATCGTTCCATCTCTGAAGATCCTGACACACCTTTTCCCAAACAAAACAGTCCAGATCGTAGACAAGTCCTGCTTCCTCAAGGACAGGGATAAACTCACCGGGACTTATCCATCCTAGCTTTGAATGCTTCCACCGGCATAGTGCCTCGGCACCGGTGATACTTCCTGTTTCAAAATTCACCTGAGGCTGATACCACACCTGTATCTCACCGGATCCGATGGCAATGGGAAGATTTTCTATGATGTCCGCAGACCTCATTCCTCTTTCCCACTGATCCGGATTATAGAAGCCATAGCTTTCTTTAAGGTTTTCCTTAACCTTTTTCTCCGCCACCCTGGCATAATCCACCATATGGTCTACATCGGGATTCCTGTAATCTTCAGGCGTAAGAACATAGATCCCGCTGCAGATCCTTACCTTATTGTCTTTATTCCTGCTTATAAAGAAATCCCTTACCTGATTGATAACATCATTTTCATCCTGCTTAAGCTGCTTATTTCCTCCGGCGTGCCTGAAAACGACAACATGATCTCCTTCTATCCTTCCTATGGCTTCGTCATCCCCCATTACCTCCATGGATTTTTTTACCCAGAAGCTCAGAAGCTCATCTCCTGCCTCCTTCCCGTAACGGTCATTGATATACTTGAAATCCCGGATATTGTTGTAGGAAAGAAAGTACTTGGTGTCCGGATTGTCTCTCAGGATCTCAACAACCTTTTTTCTGAAGCCATTTATGCTCAGTGCTCCGGTCAGAGAATCATGGTCCAGAAGCTCCCGCATTTTCTGTTCCTGCTGCAGCTTGACAGCAGTGTATCTTTGTTGTGAGATAAT
>JAGAXP010000228.1 GCA_017940955.1 Oribacterium sp. | reverse complement strand
AATGGAATAAAGCAGGTAGTAAACGGCATGATTGGAGCTTCCGGAAAGAAGCTCTATTTTTTTGTCCTTCTTTCGAGGGTAATATGAATCTTCTGCGAAAAAATGGCTAAAAAAAGTTGTTCCTACCTTGACATCAGGAGGCAGCAAGAGCATAGGACAGTATGGCGGTTACGAGTCATTTGTCATGAATCTGCTGCAATATCATAAAGACTGCAAGAATATCAAGTATCACGTAGCATGTAAGGCGAATGGGCAGGGGCATATGGATATCGACAGCCTGCCGGGAGCAAAACGAATTAACGAGGATGAATTCACATACTGCAATGCGCAGTGCTTCTTAATAGACATACCTGAAAAACTCGGAGCAGCGCAGGCAATATATTACGATCTTAAGGCACTTAAATGGTGCTGTGAGCATATTGAAAGGAATCACATGCAGCATACTGTAAAGGAGGACTATACACATCCAGAACTTGATTGGGTGGGTGATCAATAAATTACCCAAGGACTTTAACATTCCCAATATTATGTTTAGCTTGTTTGATTGAGATGTATTATCATGAGCGCAGGCATTAGCAAATGCCTCTGTAACGGAGCGATTTAGTTTATATGATTTGCTGATCTGTCCTTTTTTCTCGTTCCATCGATCTTGTTTTCTCTGAGATGACATGAGTGATAATGACCTCCTTTCAAGGCAAGGTGTACCTTACCTTGTTACAGTATATATCGTTATACAAAAAATGTCAAGAAGATAGAATATCCCATAAATTATGTCCGAAATACCAGAGCATTTTGGATTGATGCTTTCTGAGTTTGTTGAGATTTGGTATCATTGAGGAAGAGAGGAGAAGTGTCCATGGCAGAAACAGGGAATAATAAGCGCCGACTCTTGAGACTATTACAGTATCTCTATGAGTTCACAGATGAGAAAAGAAAAGTCACAACACAGGAGCTGATCCAGATGTTGTCTGATGAAGGCATGTCCTGCAACCGTATGACGGTAAAGCATGATGTGGATATGCTGATAGATGCCGGCTTTGATATCATTGTAGACAGGGGAGCGGATAACAGCAATGAATTCTGCTATGGCACGAAAGTCTTTGAGCTGCCGGAATTAAAGCTCCTGATAGATGCGGTATCATCGTCCCGCTTTATCACGGCATCAAAGAGTGATGCACTGATCAAAAAACTGGCGCACTTTGCGGGACCAAGCGAAGAGAAAAAACTGACCGCCAGGATTTATACCGCAGACCGGGTGAAATCCACGAATAAGCAGCTATATCTGAATATTGACTCTATCCGTGAAGCCATAGATGCCGGAAAGAAAGTGCAGTTCCAGTATTATGACTATTCCCCGGACAAGCTAAGGATACTGCGCCATGATGGAGAAATCTACGTAAACAGCCCGTATGCCCTGTTATGGAATGATGACAGATACTACATGCTTGGGTACTCAGAAAAGCATCAAAAGGTGGTTTCTTTCAGAATAGACCGGATGCTGAAGGTGAAGGTCACCGAAGATGACCAGATCCCGTCCCCAAAAGACTTCTCGGCAGCGTCATATGCAAGGAAAGTAATCAAAATGTTTGATGGTGTGGAGCAGGAGGTTGTCCTATGCTGTGACAATGACCTGATGATGAGCGTCATAGACAGGTTTGGAACCGACATCGAAACAGAGCGGATAGATGAGGATCATTTCAAAGCTCGTATCATGGTACAGACGAGTCCGACCTTCTACGGTTGGATATTCCAGTTTGGCGGCAAGATAAAGATTTTGGAACCGGAGGGCGTGCAGCAGGAGTATCAGACCATGCTGCAGTGTCAGGTTGAAAACATGTGATTTCTGAAATGTTGATTTACTGCTGATTCGCAGGATGGTCTGCTTAAAAATTTTAGCAAACAAGTAGGATGGCCGAAACAGGTCTTGAAATCTGTTTCGGCTTTTATTATACTTTTTAATGCAACGGACTGTTGCAGAAAAACGAAGGAGGTGAAGAAATGCGTATCAGAAGCGTGGAGACTAAGGAGCGGATAAAGAAGTACGCTGAAAAGTTTTTCTTGGAAAACCGCAGGTCTCCCAGCTCCGGGGAGGTTGCGGAAGCACTCGGTATGGTTAAGAGCACGGTGTACCGGTATCTTATAGAGATGGATGAGGACGGAATGATCCGCTATGACAAGCGGAAAGGGAGAACGGCAATGGCAGAAAAGACTGAGGAAGAAAAGCCTGAAGGGAAGTCCTATGAATATATGCAGGGCGATTACCGTGTGACTGTCTCTTTTTCCGGGGAAGAGAGCCTGGAGGACTGCCTTGCAAGGTATGTAAAGAAGCGTCTGGAGAGACATGCAAAAAAGTTTTGAGATGAACCTTGTCCGGTTTGCCGGCAGAAGTTGGATGGGTGAAAGGGAAAGAGGTTTCCCTGATGTACCTTGACAACTTCATACCAGCATAGCAGCAGCTTCCATGTGGGAGGAGCGACACGCATTCCGGCGCGATGAGGTAAGAGGGCTATTGAAAGTACAGGATTACGGAGCGAAAAACGGAGATGCCAAACAGGCACTGTGGCGGAGCCTGATCGCCTTTGGGCATTTGCCCGATCCCCGCATGATACGAAGGCAGGATAAGAGAACGGCCTGCGATGAGCCTTAGCCGGGCAGGGCTGATATGTTCCCATGGAAACCTGGGGTGTCGAGGACAAATAAGGTTTTAACGGACTTTTGCAAATTGAAAAATGATTTTTGATCACGGCGGAGTTGGTATCTTTCACTGGCTCCGCCTTTTTTATTTCTTGTCCTTTGATGAAATTTCAAAACAGCGGCATGACCGGGTATTTTGGCATTTCATCAGCGGATGAGCTGAGGCGACCAAAAATGCGAAAGGGGCTTTTGTTTTATGGCAATACCATCATTCCCTTCAAGGACAGGTTCCCGAAGGATACGAAGCTCTACAAGATTATGACGACGAACCCGAGGGACTTGGAAAATAGCGATGTATGACGGTGCAGAGGGAAGCGCCTATGGAACGGAAATGGATTT
>JAGAXP010000021.1 GCA_017940955.1 Oribacterium sp. | reverse complement strand
CCCCTCACGCTTTTCATTTGCTACCTTATAGGCAATCAAACGAAGTACATAGTCAGGCATCTGTCTACGTCCAAGCTCCCACTCCTGCATAGTTCTATAAGGAACTCCAAGCCACTTGGCAAATTCTGTACGATTCATACCAGACTGTTCCCTGATTACTTTAAACATGTAAGCTGTCTTACGACGCTCAGCGTCTTTGTCATCCTTGTCAGTTCTTTCAACTTCAATCTTGATGCCTTCTACATCATAAATATCTTTCTTCATAGGCCACCTCCATCAATGTAGTCAATGCGTGCATGTCAATGCAAAAAATAAAGCTGACTGCCATAATCGACAATCAGCTTCTTTTACGGGATCTCTATCATGAAAATGTATCTCCCTTTTTACAAAAGTGTTTCTATATGCACAAACTTGAATTTCTATTTGTGTTGCCATGTCATTACATAATCCTTTTCTCCGGTAGCCTCATCTAAGCCACTATGCTGAATCTCAAATCCTTCTCTCTTATAAAAAGATATTGCCCGTGCGTTCTTTTGGTATACGTTCAAGTGCAACTTATTCCTTTTATCCTTTGCATAATTCAGCAGAATTTTACCTATACCCTGCGATTGCATTTCACCAGAAACAAAAATACCCTCAACATATTCATCATTTAACCCTATAAAACCCTGTATTTCTGTATCATACTCATACACATAAACCTCTGCTAGTAACAACGCTTCTTTTACTGATTGGAAATTGCTTTTCCAGTATTCGGCGGGGATAAAATTATGTGCCTTCATATTTGTATCCAACCATATATTTGCAACTTTATTTATATCATCCCTTTGAAATTCTCTAATCATAACGGTGACTCTCCATAAACTTGAATTTATCTTCTGATACCATTTTCATCAAAAGTTTTCTTAAGAGCTCTTTCCACAAACACAATTGAACCCAATATAGCCACAAGCTGTATTCCTTCAACAATAAATGTCATATATCCAATTGCATTTTCACTCGAATGTGAAAAAGGTATCTGAATAATAATTGTCGGAATTAATAACAGCAATCCGAGTTTAAGCCACAACTTACCGCAATAATCATGTGCAAACTTCCATGTATCCATATTTTTTCTGGACATAGTTGTTCTGTATCCAATAATTCCATTAATCTCTTTTGGCGGATATTTGGACATAAAGAATCCACATATCAACATGACAATCGGAATTAATAAGTTACAGGTAAACATCATAATATAAAACCACATATTTATTCTCCTTTGCCCAACAAATTCCGGTATAACTCACTATCAATCATTTCGACAAACGGGAATTAATTCAAAATGAGCTACTTATTCCTCTATTAATTTGATCATTTGATTGATTATATTTTCCAAACGACATTTTTGCAGATCAACAAACAAACCGTTATCTACAAGTATTTTTGCCGCATTTACACCCGAGGAATTGTAAACCGAAAAATCCATCAGCATTCTTTCTGATTTCGCTTTATCCTCATTATAGAGCAATTCTCTGATAGTCTGTAATCCACGCTGAATATCACCATAGATATTCGGCATCCAGATAATCTCAATGTTTTTTGAGGACAAATATCTACTTTTGTCAAGTAACTCTATCGCTCCACCGTGATCATCGTGAGCGCCGATCACTATCCGCCTGATTCCACCCATTACTATCGTTCCCAGACACATTGGACAGGGCTCTAAAGCGGCATATAACGTATACTGTTTTATATTCCGATATTATTTACGCTCAGTTATGCCTTTCTGTTGCTTTACTCATTATGAAAAGCATAGCTATAAGAACTATCGGGAAAATAAGACCTACTCCCATGCCGGCTCTGATATCATCCCCGGCATACTGTGTAACCCTTCCCACAATAGCAGGTCCGATACTGCCCCCAAGGTCACCGGCCATAGCAAGGAGTGCAAACATCGCTGTTCCACCTGTGGGAAATTTCTTTGATGAGATGCTTATTGTTCCCGGCCACATGATACCAACAGAAAAACCGCATAAAGTACATCCAATAAGACCTATGATTGGATTCGCTGAAAGTGATGCCATAAGATAGCAGACAAAGCAAAGAGCTCCTGAAGCAACCATGAATTTCATCAGATCAAGCTTCTCTCCATACTTTCCATAAATGATACGGCTTATTCCCATAGTAACTGCAAACATACATGGTCCCATAAGATCACCCAGGGCTTTAGACAGCCCAAGAGCAGCTTCAGCGTATGCTGATGCCCACTGGGCCATGGCAAGTTCCGATGCCCCTGCGCAGACCATAAGACATATCGCCACCCAGAAGAGCGGTCTTTTTCCCAACTGTCTTATGCCCATCCCTTTACCGTCCTCTACTATCGGGACTATCGGACATGTAGCAAAATTGTAAATATTATATGTTGGTATCAATGCCCAGAGAATTGCCAGCCATCTCCAGCTGTCCATCCCAAATAACGCAAAAAAGGCAGTTGATATCACTATGGTTCCCACAGCACCCCAGCAGTAAAAGGAATGCAAAAGGCTCATCGTCGCTTCTTTATTATCGAAAGGACAAGCTTCAATAATCGGACTGACCAACACCTCGATAAGTCCGCATCCCATGGCATATACTGTTACACTGATAAGTATTCCTGCAAATGTGTTTGGTAACATATCCGGTAAAAAGGCTAGTCCTATAAGACCGGCAGCCGAACAGACTTCCGATATTACTATAGAGACCCTGTATCCTATCCTGTCAACGAACTTTGCACAGAAAAGATCTATAAGAAGCTGTGTAAAAAAATAAACCGTTGATATAAGAGCAATATTTCCAAGGGATATCCCATAGTCTTTGTGAAACTTCAAAAATAAAAGCGGTGCGAAATTTGCTGCTATCGCCTGGGTTATAAATCCAAGATAACAGGCAAGTTTTGTTTTTCTGTAATCAGACATTTCGATTCCTCTCTGTTACACTATTTTTCATTTCTATTGGATTATATGGTATAATTTCATAAAAAGCACTAGAATAAATCGTATAGTTTTTGAACTATATCGCAAGAGAGGTCCTCGCATTGTTTTTCAGCAATTCCTATCCACACATAATCACAGATGACAACCTGATGGAAACAGCCAGCCATGGCAGCATTGAGTATCCATTTCAGTTCTATTATGAAAACATGGAGCAGTTTGATTTTAACTGTGTTGACTGGCACTGGCACACTGAACTTGAATTTGTCCTGGTTGAAAGCGACTATGTGACCATGTGGATAGGCGATCAGGAATTAACTCTATCGGAAGGCGACGCAATATTTATAAACACAAAAATGCTGCACAAGTTTCATTCGTCCTGTGCAGCATCCATACCCAATTTCCTTTGCATGCCATCTTTTATTGCTCCCGAAGGAAGCCTGATCTACAAAAAATATGTGCGTCCCATAATAAACTCAAATATCCAGTATCTTGTTTTTAATAAGGCAAACCCGGCAAGCACTCCCATCATTTCTGACTTTCAGAAGATTATCAGCATCCATAAAAATGAGAAAGATAATGAACTTCTCGTCTCTTCTCTCATGCAACATTTATGGCTGAACATACATAAAAGTATTGACTTTGACTGTTTGGACGAGAAGCAGAGTTCATCCGCTGCTTCCCTGTCGAGGCTTCAGATAATGATGCAGTTCATCCATGAACATTATACCAAAGAAATCACTCTTGAAGATATCGCTGCCAAGGCCAGTATAAGCAAGAGTACTGCGCTGAATCTATTCAACAAATATCTTCATATTACACCTGTAAACTATCTTATATCTTATCGGCTTAAAGTTGCTGCCGCAAAACTATCTGATACTGAAAAGAAAATTAATACCATTTCTACGGAATGTGGATTCAACAGTATTGACTATTTTTGCAGAGTCTTTAAGAAACAATATCATATTTCTCCTGGCAAATACCGCAAGAACAAACTCGGAAGATAGAATCCGGAGTATTTATCTTCCGATTTTATGTTCCAACGTTCATCCCGACAAATTGAATTTATAAAGCTATACGTTCCCCGTCTTCGGGAACTCGAATCCCTGAAAGACCTTTTTCATTCGCAAACTCAATAATATCTTTTCGAGTAAGCAAGGCGTGATTGACGCTGTTCAGATGAGAAGCAATAACGATGGCTTGTGGGGCTGCCTGGCACGCCTTCTCGACATCGGGCAAGTTCATGATCAATCTGCCGAGCGGTGTATGCTTCACAACAGTTAAGAATGATAATCTCAGGATGATACTTTCTAATTGTTTGGTCTACTTCTGGACAGTAGACCGTATCAGCGGCGAGATACAGACTCTTTTCTCTGGGAGCCTCGAATACATATCCGCAGACTTCGCCCATTCTTTTAACAACTTCATCACTGTCACCGTGAATTGCCTTTGTCTTGTGAATCGTCACATCATCAATGGTGTGACGCTCCGATGCAAAAGCGGCTGCATTTTCAAATCCCATTTCCCGGATCTTTCCTGCGTCCTCGTGATTCTGGGCAATGATTCTCAAATCCCGAGGCAGATAATCCGAACTGAAATGGTCAAAATGGAGATGTGTAACAAGGCAATAGTCTACGCCACTCACAATGTTTTCCGGACTTTCAGGCAATGCATTCATCGGACATTTGATCCCTTGCATTTCCGGCCTGACTGCTTTGGCTGAGAAGCCTGCTCCCTGATCCTGAAGCCACGGATCTATCAGGAAAGTAATTCCGCCATATATGATCTTTATCGTGGCATTCCTGATTTGTTGAATAATCATGTTCTCCCTCACAAATTCCGATTCTTATTCGATAATACTGGAATATATTCCAATTTATTCTTCCATCAAGGATTATGTATTACATTTCTCTTTCCACTATTGGCAGTTCCTCTTACTTCTTCGTGGTAAAAGTAATCTACGATTGTTGGATGTCCTTTCTCTACTCTCTCATACGGAGTTTCAT
>JAGAXP010000227.1 GCA_017940955.1 Oribacterium sp. | reverse complement strand
CTTATCTGTCCAGGTAAATTTCTCAAGATCTGCTACAACGGAGGCATTGTTGGGACGCATCTCCATTGCGTTTGCATAAGGGTCAGTCTTCAGGAAAGGCTCCTTGTGGCGGCACTTGATCTCATACTTATAAACTGTTCCCGGAGTGAGATGAGGGATGAAAGTCTCAAATACGCCTGAATTTCCCAGTCTCTGCATCATGTTGCGTCGTCCGTCCCAGAGGTTGAAGTCTCCGACAACCGATACGCGTTCTGCATTAGGTGCCCAAACTGAAAATACTACGCCCTTTACACCGTCGATGGTGATGGGGTGTGCTCCCATTTTGTTATAAATATCGTACCATATTCCGGCCTGATACTTCTTGATATCCTCTTCGGTATAGATGGAAGCAAATGAATAGGGATCCTCAGACTCGGTGGTGGTGTCATTATCATAGGTAATGATATAGGAATACTTGGGAAGCTCCTTCTCCCACTTCTTTTTCATGGGAACCAGCAATGCGTAGAAGCCTTCCTCATCCGCAAGCTCCATCTGATAAACCCTGTCTCCCTGGATCTTTACTTCGATGTCTTTTGCCGTAGGAATAAAGGCCTGGATCAAAAGACCCTCAGGAACAACGTGCGCTCCAAGAATGTGTTTGGGATCTGATGTTTCCGCATAAGTTACATCTTCTACATCTGCCCAATTCATTACGTCATATAATTTTTCGGTCATGAGTTCCTCCTTAGCGTTTCTTCACAGAAGCGCCTTCTATTGCTTCATTCTTTTTCTCTGTACTAATTGTATCTTCTGAAGATGCCGCGGCATCTGTATCAGCTTTTTATTCCGGCGCCGGGATTTTGGGGCTGCGTTCAGCTGCTGATTCCGGAAACGAGGTTTCCGGACTGCCTTCAGCTTTAGATTCCTGCAGCGGGGCTTCCGGACTGCCTTCAGCTGTTTTTACGTTGTCAGTCACTTTCTTTTTCTTCCGGACAGCTCTCTTCCTCTTTGGCTTATAGCTCTTATCCTTGACCGCTTTAAGGACAACTATGGCTCTGGGTTCCACGATGATATCCGAGGTATCCAGCTCCGGCTCCTCCCCCTCAGGGTAAATGCCGTTAATGTCATCCTTTGAAGTATCTATGGCCACCGCCCACTTTTTACCTACCGGAGCATGTGGCGGCATGAAGTCGTGTTTCTCCCAATGGAAATTGTAAAGCACCAGGAAGGTGTCATCCGAGGCATACTCTCCTGCATACATGGCGCCAAGCTGTCGCCTGAAGTTTTCCATCTCCGGCCTCCAGGCATTCTCGCCGTGGAAGCTGAGATCCGGAATGCCTACTGAACGGTAATCCAGCATCCTGAGGGCCTGGCTCTGATGGAACACCTTGTGCTTTTTCCTGAAGGCGATCATGTATTTCGCGAATTCGTAAAGCTCTTTGTTCTTCTCAAGGAGCCGCCAGTCAAACCAGTTAATGTTATTGTCCTGGCAGTAGGCATTGTTATTGCCGAGCCTCGTCTGCCCGCACTCATCACCTGAGTTTATAAGGGGAGTTCCCTGGCTGAGCATGAGAAGGAGGTAAGCATTCCTCCACATCTTCCTTCGGAGCTGCTTTATGGATTTCTTCCGGGTCTGGCCTTCCTCTCCGCAGTTCCATGAGAAATTCATGTTGGTTCCGTCCCGGTTGTCCTCATGGTTTCCTTCGTTATGCTTTCTGTCGTAGCTCAGGACATCATAGAGACTCATGCCGGAAACATTGGCCATATACTGAATGTTCGCCCGCTCCTCAGGATTGTACCTGATCCTGCCCATAAGGGCCTGCAGCATGCTTTCGTCACCCTTAAGGACGCGGCGCATATCGTTCTGGAAGCCGTCATTGTAATCCGCAAGATACTTCGTTGACCCATGCCTGTACACTCCGTACCTATCGTTTCCCCGGTTCGGATCCTCCCAGCTGTCAGCCCAGATCTTGAACCTGCTGAGATAGGGATCCCGGGCGATGACACCGTAGGGGGCGGAGCCTATCATATGGATACCGTCCACGTGGTAGCTGATGCGCCAGTACCGCATGACTGTGGTGATATAGTCCGGTAATGTCTCGTAGGTAAAGTACAGGTCTACGATCACTTCTATATTGTTACGGTGCAGTTCATACACCATTTTTCGAAATTCGTTTCTTGGGTTTTTGTGATCAGAGGTAAAGCTTGATTTCGGCGCCAGCTGCAGGGCATCTTTTGTAAAGCCCCAGTAGTTTATGCGCCCCGTAGGCTTAACCTCTGACTGGTATGGATTCTTACTGCCGTAATCCGGAAGCATGACCTCATTAAACTCATAGGCGGGCATCAGCTCCACTGCCGTTATCCCCAGTGACTTAAGATATGTGATTTTTTCTATGATGCCCTGGAAGGTACCCCGGACATCGTTTTTGAGTCCGGAGGAGCTGTGCTCCGTAAAGCCTCTTACGTGAAGGCGGTAAACGATAGTTTCGTCATAGGGGGTTTCCAAAGGCCTGTCCTTTATCCACTCCTCACTGAGCTCCGGCATGGCCACAGCCTCCCCCACAGGAGTTTTAAGTATCCTGGTGCCATCCTTCAGGTAACCGAATTTTTTCCTTCCTTCAAATACCGTTCCATTGGGATCGGTAAAAACATTTCCGTCCGCCTCATAGCAATAGCTGTAGCCTGAGATATCTTCCGAAATCTCAAGCTTCCACACATCACCTATACGTTGGTACGGATCAAAGGCTATCTGTCGCACCTTTCTGTTACCGTCATATAGATTGAGGAACAGCTGCTCAGTATGAACAACTGCCTCAAATATATACAGATCATTTTCTTTTTTTAGTCCAAACATTTTTTCCTTACTTTTGTTTCCCGGTGGTGCACATAAGGGATAGGATAAATACTTTTATGTATAGTTGGAATAAGTATATCACAGAATTGTGTTGAATAGAATATTTTTCCGTTTATATGTAGGCTCGAGCCGGAGGGCACAGTCGAACTGTTACTAATAAACAGATGAAATAATCAGTCGGTAAAACAAAAACCAGCCCACACCCCAAAAATAACCTCTGCGGATTGACCACATACACATTATTCTTCTTAATAAGTCATTTAGTTAAGTGCACCTATATGACTCATAACGTAATATGTCTAATTTAGGTCATTGATCTACGCAGTCAAAATGACTCAAATCAAGAAATTTCATTTTTGTGTCAATGATTTCGGCAAGTCTTTATGACCCTAATCGTGTTTTTTCATTTCTGAGTCAATAGAAGTACAGGAAGAGATGCTGCCTAAGGTGAAATAATAAAAATTCATCCTCATAATGAATTAGTATGCAGCTAAACCAAAAATCCAAAGTAAATAAGCCGTCGTGCTGATGGATATAATCCAAAAGCGCGGCGGCTTTTCATAATGAATAGCCCGTAAAATCAAGCATTATCGCCATTTCCCAGCCCTATTTCTCATCACACACCTGGAAAATATAGAACTTCAAATAGTAGCTGTTTTCATCCTTCGCCCAAAGGATCGGGTGGTCTGAGCACTGGGTGCGGTACTCCACCTGACGGAGACGGCGGTGAACTGAATTGGCTGCCTCGGCAATGGTTTTTGTGAAAAGCTCAGGGGTCATGAAATGACTGCAGCTGCAGGTTGCGAGATAACCACCGTCCTTAACGAGTTTGATTCCCTGCATATTTATCTCACGGTAGCCACGGATAGCTGCCTTCGTTGCTTCATTTCCGTTGCAACCGATGCTCATATCTCAAACCTCATCGGCCACTTTGAACAAACAAAGATACTTCTTGAAGAGGTTCATTTCCCGGAGGAACTCATCGCCGGCCTGAACAAAGAATCATTCCTTAAGGCTTTGAAAGAGTCAGGGATCAAAGGACAGACTGTAAATTAATAACCGTAAATAACCAGCCCGCGCAGGTGGATATGATCCGCCTGCGCGGGCTTTTTTTTTGAGAAAAGGCCTTTAATACTTCATTCTTAAAACTATTTCATCAGCATTATCGAATTTTAGATCATTTGTATGATCATTCAATGCAGAGCTCTATCGGGCAATGATCCGATCCCATTATCTCCTGATGAATGCTTGCATCTTTGATCCTGTCCTTCAGCTTTTCGGATACAACAAAGTAGTCTATACGCCAGCCTACATTTCTTTCTCTTGCCTTCATGCGGTAGGACCACCAGCTGTACTCGTCTACGGCGTCCGGATGAAGCATGCGGAAGCTGTCGACAAAGCCTGATGCAAGGAGCCTTGAGAACTTGGCACGCTCTTCGTCAGTGAAGCCTGCATTGTGATGATTTGTTGACGGATTCTTAATGTCTATCTCTTCGTGGGCAACATTGAGATCTCCGCAATAGATGACCGGCTTCTTCTTATCAAGCTCGCTTATATAATTCCTCCAGGCGTCCTCCCACTCCATTCTGTAGGGAAGGCGCTTAAGTTCGCCCTGGGAATTTGGAACGTAAACAGTGAGAACATAATAGTCCGGAAACTCTGCCGTTATGACACGGCCTTCCATATCATGCTCCGGAATCCCCATGCCGTAGGTCACATTCAGAGGCTCCTCTTTAGTGAAAAGAGCCGTGCCGGAATATCCCTTTTTCTCAGCATAGTTCCAGTACTGGTGATATCCCGGGAGGTCCAAATCTATCTGTCCGGCCTGAAGCTTCGTCTCCTGAAGACAGAAGATATCGGCATCAAGTTTTTGAAAGTCTTCCATAAAGTTCTTGCCCATAACGGCACGAAGGCCGTTAACATTCCATGAAATCATTTTTTTCATGACATATTCTCCGTTTCCTCCGCTGTGAACTGCGGACGTGTATATTCATTTTTTAAAGCATTAGTCACTTATACCCGATTTAATGTTACGCATTCACACCATGCTGCAGACAATACTATACCGGGCATCAATAATAGCTATTTTACCATATCAAAATACGGTGATACACTGAAAAACAAATACTATATATTTTTGGCTCTTCAGGGGTAATGGTGGGTAAAAAATACCCACAACCCCAGTATTTGTGCTGATTATGCGGCTTTAAGTTTTCTGTTAGGAAGTGGAACCTTTAAATCTGAGCAAACAAGGTATACCATATCCAACATATT
>JAGAXP010000226.1 GCA_017940955.1 Oribacterium sp. | reverse complement strand
CAGTTTGGATATAGTGCTGAGGTATACAGAAACGAAGGGAGTACGTCAGAGTATACCGTCAAACTAAAATATGATAACGGGAAAGAGGAGGAAAGAATCGTTGATGCTGAGAAAGTAAATGCTTCTTCCTGCAATATGGTTGATCTGTCTGTAAGACTGTATCATTTGGAAGCCGAAGGAAAAATCGAGAATCCCGCTCCGGAAATTATTCTGGCTCATATTTATTTGCAGCATAGGATGCCGAATGCAAATGAAAATACGATTGTTGATTACAGAAGCTGGTACGAACAGCAACTTGATTTAGAACTGCAGAATGATAGAAACGAGAAAAATATCAGTAGATGGATGAATCTTTTGGACTATCTATAGAATCACTTAATTCCGCTCGGACCTTTCCGGGCGCACGACATCCGGTGGATGTCGGTTTTGCGCCGACCGGAACGGAGTGGAGAAGCGGTGCAGTCGTGACTGACAGATCGACTGCGGAAAGGGCAAAAATGGGAATAAACGAGGTTCAGAATGCGAAAAGCCTTGAGCTGATGGCATCGCAGGGCGAAAGAAAAGCTGCCTCAGTCGATAGGAGCACTTCTTTCTCAAAAATCTTTGGGGACACGCAGCTAAAATGTCCGTACAGCCATCTGGCAAAAGATGGATTGATTGAGTATAACGGCGTTGTTTTTGTCTGCGATTATAAGAGAAATTCTATATGTCTCGGTGATGTATCAGATTCGAAGAATGTTTTAAATATAAGTCTCCCAAGCGGTGGGAATCTTAAGGTAAATGTGGATAACCTGGGGGATCTGTCAAAGGCGGCCGGAATGTTCACGCCGGCTGATCTTAATGCGATAATGAGAGCTATCGCTCAGTACAATCATTGTACAAAGAAGCTCAATGAGCTTGATGAGGAAGAAATCGAGACTGTGGAAGATGTAACAGATAAAGCTGACGAGCAACAGGAAATTCACGAAGATGAAGCTGCTTATAATGAAGAGGATGTAAATACTGTCTTTACGACTATGACCTTATTCAGAATCAATATGGCCATTGAAAACAGAGCGGTCGTGGAAAGGAGCTAAGATGGGGATAGCGGGAGTTGGCGCTTATAACGGCGTTAGTACATATTATAGTAATACAGCATCAAAAAAAGAAAGTCTATCTGACGCAATCAAGGACTTTGAGGAAGCTCATAAAATATCAGCGCAGGATTTGAAAGAGGAAAAAGACTGGCGCGATATGTCTGTCGAGGAATGGGACAAGATGATTGAGGGTGTTGACAAGTATGTTGACGCTTTTAAAGAACGTCAGAGGCAGATGAAGGAAATGCAGGATGAAGCAGCCCAGAAGGCGGCTTTGGAAGCAGATCCCGAGATGAGGACAATGGCTGCATCTTCAGCAGCTCTGGCTGTGGCAAGCGGGTTTGCGCCGGGCAAGTCTGAAGAAGGTGAAGCGGAGGGAGTTTCCACTGAAGAGGACGTTGATCACGAAAAGAACTGGACAAAGAAACTTAAGACTGATGATCAGACCGTGTTGATGACTGCAAATGAAGCACAAAAGATGGAAAGAAATGCCCTGTCAAAGCTACAGGAAGTACAGTTGACAGATAGTACGACTGTAGGCGTGTCTTCTACGAGGGGCGCAACCGAGTGTGCTTCTGTCGATGAGGAAGAGAATAAAGAGAAAGTCTGGACGATCACATGCATTGGAAAAGATGGGATCAGCAGCAAGAAGTGTCAAAATGGAAAAGTGTTGTCCAGCTGGGAGCTTAAATATGATAATCCTGATGATGCAAAGCGTGTTGAGGACTTCATCGCAGGTTTTAAGAAGGATGAGAACCTTAAATTTGCTGGCATAAAGGAGTTTTGGAATATGTTCTTAAAAGGAAGTGTAACCAAGGATAACCTTGTACAGTCGGGTGATGTCTGGGAATGGATACAGTAAGAAAACAAGTCTATGGGCTATTCGCTACATATAACCGTCTGTTCGTGACATTGCGGTTATAAATGCATATATTGATTCCGATATCTATATCAGCATAAATAATATCGGCTATGGATGGCATCTTTTTCAATGGATTGATTGAAGAAGATGCTTTTTGCTTAAAAAAGAACAGAAGGGGTGATGTGTTTGGTTTCGTTCCCATTTGTGGGCGGTGAGAGAAGTTTGGATCCTGAGAGCATTATATATGTGCAGACGGAGGGACACAGAAATGTGTTTTTTGTTATTGAAGGACAGGAAGAGATGCAATTCAGGATATACCAAAGACTTGATGAGATCGAGAGGGTTCTCTTACCGTATGGATTTATAAGATGTCATCGGAGTTGTTTGGTGAATATGCGGTATGTAACAGAAGTATCAAACTATTTGATGACAATATCAACCGGGGAAGTGTTCACGATTCCCCGTTCAAGATATCAGATGGTAAAGAAGTTATTTCGTGAATACACGAAATGAGAAAAATAGTCGCTCGGTCCTTTCAAGGGGAGCGGAGCGGTTCTGACCGACAGACGAACCGCAGAAAGGAGAAACATATGTCTATAGCAGGATTAGCAACGTATCAGAATAGGAGCATGTATTATTCTGTGAGGAACGGATCCGGAAACTATGATTTCGGGAACGGCGGAAGTTTTATGAATCAGATGCTGGCATTTCATAGAGAAGATTCCGGCGTATCACAGACCGAAGAGGGGAATAGAACAAGCGTTGATAGTGATATCAGTTCTGAACTGCAATTCGGAAGTATTCAAGGGGTGTCACCTATAGGAACATATGGTGAATCAAAGGCATATACCAGATGCATCACTGCGAACATAAAGACCAAGGAAATGCTTGCTCATGATAGTGATGGACAGACGGTATTTTCCTATCAGGAAGAAGAGAAATCTTTTAGCATTTATATAAATTCTGACGGAAAAGATAAGACATATACGATTAAAGGCATTGACGAGAACGGACAGGAGATAGAGGAAGAGTTTGATCCTTATAATCTTGATCCGAAAATGATGGATTTTCCTGAGTTTTCTGCGCTTTGTATGTATATCAGACAGACCGACGAGACAGCCGACCTGATGTCAAAGATGGTATTTACTGATACAAGCTATTTTAACAGCATTTTTGAGAAAGGTGACAGGGTACATCTTCTTAAGGATTATGCAGAGGAGTACCGGGAAGTGGCTCCCTCCCTTGCAGATCTCGCAAATAAATTATTTGAAACCATAAATACCTTTTTCGACAGAGCAATGAGGGGGAACGGGTTTTCCGATGAGGCATTTTCACTCTTATTTGCGGATATTGATGATGTCGAGACTCAGGAAAAGATAAGTGCGCTCAGAAACAGATACACTATTTCCGGTACTACAACCGATCCGGTATCTGAAACAATTGTTTCCAAACACAATCAGTATACGGATCCTGATACCGGAGAGATTGTTCCTGTGAATGTCAAATACATTACAGCCTATACGGACCAGGGGATTTCATGTCGGGAAATATCAGATGTTGGTGGAAAGATATCGCAGAGGGATTTATGGAGTCTATCTTATGATTCCCCGGACAGTTATGAAAAGGTTCAGGAGTTCTTAAAGAGTTTTTCGAAGGATCAGAATCTAACATTCGTTCCACAGGAGAAGTTTTGGAAGGATTTTATGAAGGAGGATTTTGATATTGACGGATTCCTTGCATATTACGATTCCACAGATAACGGAAAGATAAATGTTGAGAAGGCCTTACAGGAGGGGAAGAAGCTGGGAGAAGTTCTGACTGAGCCTTATGCTGAATATATCAACAACACTCATTTTATCGGCAAGGTATTTACGGAGCAGGAAATGTGGGATGCCTGGAATGCAAAAATCGAGGCAAACCAGAAAGCAGCTATGGCAAACGGCGTAGGCATAGAATCGCCGACAGAAAACAGCATAACGAAAACTGGCAGTTCTTATGAAGAAAATCCTCTTCCCGGATTTGGAATGGCCCTTGCCGGGAATATGGGATACGGAATGAAAGCATCTTTAGTATCTACCGGCTCAACTGATGATATAATCGTGCGTGTAAAGCTTGCAACAGGTGGCGGCAACTATGAATCAGTGGATGTGAATCTGTCTGAGTTCAATCCCAGGAACGCAACAGCTGTCGAGATGTTCGCATACTGTCAGTATAAGGATGCCATGGGCGAAGGATCCGGTCATACGTGGGGAAGTTGGAGTGCTATCAAAAAAGTAATCTCTCCTGGTGATGGGATGAATTTTGGCTCTTTAGAGAATATCATGAATGAAAAAAGAAACTGGACCGGCGCATTGGCTAAATCCAAGACATACATGGAAAATCCGAAGTCGGGAGAAACACTCAGCGCAGCAGACCTCTTAAAAATGTTTGAAGAGCAGAATAAACTGACGGCAGAAGAACTTAAAGAAGGTGACGATTGGCGCAATATGTCTGATGATGACTGGGACAAGCTTTTGTCCGGAGTTGATAACTATATTGATGCATATAAAGAAGATATCCGGGAGAGAGTAAAGAAACAGATGGAAGCAGCTCAGAAGGCGGCATTGGAGGCAGATCCTGAAATGAGAAGCGCAGCTGCACAGGAAGCTGCTTTATCGGTGGCAGCCAGTGGATTTGATGCTGGAGATGATTCTGAGGGAGAAGAGACGTCAGAAACGATGGAAGAAGATCCGGGTATCGACCATGAGAAAAACTGGACTAAAAAACTCAGGACGGATGATCAGACGGTATTACGCACGGCTAAGGCGGCACAAGCTATGGAGAGCATGACGTTGAACCGGATGGAGGAAATGGCATCCAATGGAATATCGACGTATGATTCGTATGTTGGCATGGCGGCAAGGTATTTGAGAGACAGAAGGGTCAAAGGTTATGCATAGGCGTATTTGAGTGGAGACCAGCTATGAAGATTTTTGATATTTTTTCCAAACTGAAGGAAAAGGATCTACCGGTTGCTAAGATTGAGGAGATTGTAATTGCAAATCTTGTGCAGGGGATAAATGACTCGGAATTTGATGTTAAATTAGATGAGCCTGCTGATCTTTCGGAAAATGACCGAATGTGCAGAGATGAATTGTTTTCAGAAAACAAGAAAGTTGTTTACATCATGAGAGGTGCTGAAATGATTGCGGTTGTTGGATATAAGGATAATTGAAATTACAGCGGAGGCAGAGTTATGACATTAAATCTTCAAAGGATCAGTGATATAGAGCAGATCAACGCTAATACTGAAGCTAAACCATCTGAGAAAAAGAGTTCGGCACAGATCAAAGCTGAATTTGTAAAAGGGGTCATGGACAAGATGCATGGTGATGATTTTGACTCTGAAGAGGAGCGCCAGGCATTTGAGAATAAGATCCAGCAGAAGATAAAGAATGGAGCCAAGTTATCCGCGAAGGAAATGGCATATATCCGTAGGACCAATCCGTATATCTATCAACAGGTTGTTAGGGTTCAGCAGCGCAGAGAGGCTTTGAAAGAGCAATTAAGGCACTGCCGAACAAAAGAAGAGGCACAGCAGGTTATGAGCAATGCCATGACATCCATCAGTGACAAGGATCCTGCAAGAGATGCGATGATTGCCGCCGTACAGAACGTAAGTCAGCAGTTCAGAGATTCCGAGGCATATCAGAAGTTGCCGGATACGGAAGAAGATTTAAAAAAGGCTAAGAAATCCGATAGTCCGATGGAGGATCCCTTTAAGGAGGATGCAGAGGAAGATGATGATAGCATGGTGTCATACAGCTTCGGATCTGGAGGATATCAGGAGGCAGTTTCAAGCAAAACTATATTTCAAGCCGGAGCCTAACAACTTATAGGTCATAGAGAACAGAGGATTGGATGATTATCCAGTCCTCAAATTCTTTAGGGGAGGATTGCCCTTTCTTGACAGCCGTTTTCCTTTTTAGGGCCTCGGTCTTAAAATCTTCAAAAGCGGCTTTCATTTTTGAAAGTTGTTCCGGAGAAGTGTCCTCTGATTTCTCTGCACGGTGGATGATGTTACGCCACCGCTGGCATTCATTTTTATATGTCCGGTCATAGCTGTTTTCGACTGCCCGGGCATCAAATTCACGCTTCTTAATCTTACCCTGTTCTTTGCGGCATTTTTCGCTGCACAGTTCATATTTCAGGCTTTCGGCTAAGAAATACTTCCCACAAACTTTACATTTTCGGATATTCAGTCCGGCGGATAGCAGACGGCTGTGGTAAAAATTGATCACAGGCAGGATGGAATCATGGGCAATGACACATTCCGGCTCCGGGGTGCCGGTAGGATACCACAGGTCGATTTTGATCGCTTTTTTTGAAAGGCTGCTGTCTTCATAGAACTTCTTCGGGGTTTTTATCCTCTCGTCAGTCCAGTCCATCAGTCCGTCTTTTATTTCTGCCATTTCTATATTGAAGATATCGGCTGCACGGTTCCGGTCTCTTAGGAGCCTTGCTTTTAGATATCCTTCAGATATCCGCAGGGCTGCATAGATATCCAGTGGATATCCATTTTCAAATCGTGATCTTAAATAATCAAATCCCTTCTTTTCAAGCTCCGGTTGTTTCCATCTGTTTGAGTGCAGGGCATTCCAGAAAGGCATGAAGCCAAATTCGTTCCATGCCCAGTCTGTGTCCTGATGAAAATTCATAAGGAGAGATCCGAGCGGAGCTGTCCGGTCATAAAAAATGTTATCCTCTTCAGAACCACGGAGCCGAAGCTCGATATAATTTTCATTTCCTATCAGGATTCTTTCTTTTTTCCGTTTCATATCCAAAATCAGCACGAAAACTATGCTGCCCGGTATCGGGTCATGCCTGTTAAAGGTATATATCATGGTCATATCACTCCATATTGTTATGGTAATTATGAAAAACACGCCATCAATTACACACAGGATACATCAAAAGCCTTGATTATGCAAGTGCTATGCCGATATAATGGGCGAAAATGGTAATACGAAGAGTAAATACCGCAAAAGCCGTTTGAGGACATTGAAAACTGAATATCAGATCCTGCGGGACGTAAGAAGCGGTCGAGCAAAAATGCAGATACGCCATGAGCCACCTGCCATATGAGTAGATTCAAAAACGAATGCTCATATGGCCAATGTGAGGAATCTAGCCTGCGATTTCCAAGCTAAGGTGGGGAGCGATAAATATCGTTGCTGATGTCGGAATGGTAAAACCGAAATGCGAGGACCCCGCTTTATGATAATGATACTTCACCCGACATACCGGGTGTCCATGGGACGGTGAAATACCGATGCGAGCCAAACCGGAGGCTGACCGCAGGAAGGAAAGAGAAATTTTGAGGAAAGGAGGACCATGACGGTGGCAGATAACAGACCGACAAACTATGACGATCTTCCTCTTGTGCTGGATATGAAGGAAATGCAAAAAGTCCTGGGTATATCCCGGACAACAGCGTATCAGCTTGTGCATGAGGAAGGCTTCCCGGCTTTCAGAAGTGGGAACAGGATCAAGATCAGCAAGGAAGCATTGTTTGAATGGATGGCAAAAGGCAGGGCGTAGGAGAGTTAAAGCAGGCAGATCATATCCCGTACATGGAGGATATAATGATGATCAATACAGCGATAGAGCAGATAT